>NZ_JAXFPY010000076.1:0-3815 GCF_034179385.1 Anaeroplasma sp. | reverse complement strand
CATTGCAGCAGCTGGATCTCCTCTATAGTCAGCAGTCATTTTATCAATTTCATCTAGTAGGAATACTGGATTCACTGTGCCTGCATCCTTCATACCCTTTAGAATACGTCCTGGAAGTGCACCAATATAGGTTCTTCTATGACCTCTAATTTCAGACTCGTCACGAACACCACCTAAGGATTGCTTAACAAACTTTCTACCCAATGCCTCAGAAATACTTCTTGCAAGAGAAGTTTTACCAACTCCTGGAGGCCCTGCGAAGCAAAGAATCGTCGATGGATTCTTGCCTGTCATTTTCTTTACTGCTAAATATTCAATAATACGGTCCTTAACCTTGGTTAAGCCATAATGATTCTTATCTAGTTTTTCTGCAACATCCTTTAGGTCATTATTATCCTCGGATGCCTTATACCAAGGTAAATCAACAATCCAATCTAGGTAAGATCGAATTACACCTGATTCTGCCATCTGATTGGATAGTGATGCATATTTTTGAAGCTCATTCATAGCCTTATCATAAATACCCTTTGGTAGGTGGGCATCTTCTAAGGCCTTACGTAGTTTTTCTACATCCTCTTCCTGACGAGCCTTATCCCCAAGCTCGTTTTGGATAGCACGCATCTTTTCTCTTAAATAGTATTCCTTTTGAGAATCATCGATAGATTTCTTTACATCCTTGTTGATTTTATTTTCAATTTCAACAATTTGACGCTCTCTTTCAATATCCTGTAAAATCATATCTAGTCTTTGAGCCACTACTGGTTCTTCTAGATATCTATATTTCGATAAATTACCAGAAAGCTTAAGCTGATATGCAATGACATCAGATAATACATCCGCATTTGTTCCATTTTGGATTAATCTTGCAATTTCATCTGGAGACTGGAATAAGGTTTGACCAGCTGAAGCGATTTCAGAGGCAACATTTTTCACAAGTGCTGCTTCTCTTTCATCGTTTGCCATAACAGATACAATCTTTTCATATGCAACTACGAAATATGGATCAACAGAGGAATACTCTGTCACTTTTATTCTATTTGTTACCTTAAATTTAACTCTGTAGTTATTATTTGGCAATTTTAGTTTTAGTGTTACTTTAGCTAAAGCACCAACCAATTCAACATCCTCTGGTGTAGCATTTGCTACATTCGCATCCTTTTGAACTAACAATATAATGTTTCCACTATACATCTTTTCAGAAGCATCTAACGCAAGAACGGAATTTGGTCTTCCAACTTCAATTTTAAATTCATTGTTCGGAAGTGGTACAAGACCTCTAACGGCAATGGCAGGTAGTACAATTTTTGTATTTTCTTCCATGAGAAACACCTTCCTTTCACTACTTTTTACTTTGCGTACCTATACTATATACTATTTTTGGCACTTTTGCAAGTAGTGTGCCAAAAAAATAATACATTTTTAATTTTTCACATAATTCGAATATAAAATTAGGAAAAAGACAGCCAAAAAGGCTGCCTATAGTTACATATTATATATATTAGATTTCTTTAGCATTTGCAACTAATAAATCAACTAAAGCCTTATAAGCTAAATCAGAATAGTATCTAGCAACATTAGCCTTTAGCATCTTTTCCTTAGTTGAATTATGAAGCTTAGCCTCTTCCTCAGCCTTAGCCTCTAAAGCCTCTTGGCTAGGTGCAAGCTTTTCAACCTCAATAATCTTTTGAGCAACTACCTGGAATAATGCTTGACGAGAGCCTTGTTTTTCCATGTTCTCATTGAAATCCTTTAGGTTAGTACCCATGAAGCTTAAGAATGTCTCAAATGGAATATTGTACATCTTAGCCTGCTGCTCATACTGACCCTTTAGCTGATTAACCTTTTCATCAATTAAAGTCTTAGGCATATCAACCTTAGCGTTGTCTAAGATTTTTTCAATGATGTCGTTTAACTGACGATCCTTTTCCTCAGTTGCCTTCTTAGCTTCTAGTTCAGCCTTCTTGTTCGCCTTTAATTCTTCAGAAGTTGTAACTCCTTCAATCTTTAAGCCTGCAACATATTCAGCAGTTAATCTTGGGAACTTTTCAACCTTAACATCATGAACAGTTACCTTGAACACTGCAGCCTTACCAGCTAAAGATGCTTCATTATAGTTTTCTGGGAATGTTACATTTAAGTCCTTAGTCTCACCAGCCTTAAGACCAATCATTTGATCCTCAAATCCAGGGATAAATTGTCCAGAGCCAATCTGAAGCTCATAGTTTTCAGCCTTTCCACCAGGGAATTCAACGCCATCAACTGTACCAACGAAATCGAATGTAGCATAATCGCCCTTAGCGATAACCTGCTCAGTCTTAGTTTCCTTTACTGCATCCTTCTTAGTGATAGCCTTAATAGCCTCATCAACTTCCTTAGCAGTAACCTTTAGATTCTTTGCCTTAACCTCTACACCCTTGTACTCAGGTAATTCTACTTCTGGATAAACATCCCAAGTTAAAGAAACCTTAAAATCCTTACCACGTTCAATCTTTTCCTCAAGACCAGCCTCAGGTCTACCTATGAAATTCTTAGCATTCTCATCCTTAATAGCCTCTTGGAATTTAGAATCTAATACTACATTAAGTGCGGACTCAAATAAAGCCTCAACACCATAAATCTTTTCAAATACTTTTCTTGGAGCATGTCCCTTACGGAAGCCCTTAATTGTAACCTTAGCGTTCTCAGTTACGAATGCTTTGTCAAGTGCCTTTTCAAATTCATCTGCTGTTACGTCAAATACTAGCTTAACACGGCTCTTGTCTAACTTTTCTACTGTCATATTTACCACCACAGACCGAGATACATAACAGGGATAAGTCTGTTCCTCCTATTACCAATTCACAAATTGTATCTCTTTCATTCCCTTTTTAAAGTGTACCTTAAACATTATATCATAACTGATATCAAAGTAAAGAAAAATTATAAAAATAGATGAAAGAAAAATGCCAATTTCTTGGCATTTGACTCTAGCTTATAACAGAATCCTCATCCCTAGGGTCATCCTTAGGAATTATATTCGGATCGATATCGGAAATTTCAGTATCATCCTTTCTAGATGGCGCTTCCTTTCCAACCTCTGTCTTCTTTTCTTTTTTCTTAATATCTCCAGCAATTACCTTACGGTATCTGATATATCCACCAGTTGCCTCTCCGCCAATAACAAGTGCAGCGAGTAATGCAAGTATAGCAAGTGTAATAATTAGCTTTTCTGCATCAAACCACTCCTGTGGTGCGAAGAATGCGATAAGAACTGCAAGTGAGATAGAGATAAAATTTAACCAGAATAAAGTTGTTCTAGATGGTTCTTTATATTCAATAGTAACCCAGAAATAGCCCATAGCTAGTGTATAGAAGAAAATTACCAAAATATAAGCATAAGCTTGGATATTGAATTTAGCAAACCATCCACCAGAAACAGCATTTAATTTATCGTATAAAGGATCTGATTCATTTCCTGTATAAGCTTTTAATCTATCCCAATGATAGAATGCTGCAAACACTAAATAAGCGCCTAACACTACATGAATTATGCACTGTATCAATAAAATCAAACGAGCTCTTTTGGATTTTGTACTCTTGATTAGTGGAATCATTCTTATGATACCAGTGAATAGGATAACTATACCAGATACCATATATACAGCACCAATAAGTATATCCTTGTAAATAAACATTAGGATTGCAAATACAATTAAGATTGCAAAAATAAGAATCTTAATAATGAATTTATACATTCTGAAGTTTGTACCTAAGCGAGTCTTAGGTGTTGGATCTAAGGTTTCATTAATTTCTTCTAATTCTTGCTTCTTTAAGGC
>NZ_JAXFPY010000055.1:0-4325 GCF_034179385.1 Anaeroplasma sp. | reverse complement strand
TTCGCCTATGTTATAAACATTCCCTACATAGCTTGTTCTATTTGCTGCGTTATCGTTATTTAATTGCTTCATCCCTACTTTACCTCCTTGAATTCTTGGTTAGATGAACCTACATAAGGTTTTACTGTAGTCTTTAATCTTTCGATAAATGGACCACATTTCAAATACTTTATCTTACTCTTTATTTCTTCTGGAACATCAGATTCTTGATGACCGGTATAAAGTGCTATATCAAAACCTTCTAGCTTATTAATAAGTACTATTAAAGCTTCCTTTTGATATAATGGCTCTCCACCAGTAATAGTTAATTTGTTATTCTTCATATTTGATTTCAATTCCTGAACCAAATCATCAATTTCTATTTCGATACCATTCCTGATATCCCATGTTGATTCATTTTGACATCCAGGACAATGAATATCACAGCCTTGAAGGAATAAGTCAGTTCTTATTCCTGGGCCATCAACTAAGCTGTTATCATATCTAATTGTATTAATTACTATCTTCATTAGAACTCACCTACCAATCTCATTACTCGATTATTTTGCTGCTCTAATCTTTTCTTTTTGTATTCGATTCTTGCTTTTCTTCTTAACTTATCCTCTTGTGTAGGAATATGTCTGTACTTATCTTGAACCATATCGTAATGATTATCATGGACCAATCTGCTAGACAAATCTAATTTGTTTTGATCTTGCGCATTATGGCACTTTAGGTAATCATCCTTAGAATTTGATTCACTAAGTTCCTGATACTCGTCATATGTAATTTCTTTACAATCTAGGATTGCATCCTTATGATCATGTTTAACTCTTGGTAAGTATCTTGCAATTTTTGCTGCCTCCTTACCAGTTTCTGCCATTACAGCGAATGGAACAGGAACATACTGCTTTTTGCCTACATGGCCACATTTTGCTACTACTTTGAAATACTTCATCATATCAATCACCTATCCTTTACACCTATATTTTCGCAAATCTTTTGAACCATTATTAGTGACAAAACTGTAGGGGTTTTCTCACCTTTGATTCACATCTACTTGCTACACCCTTATTATCGTTTAGGTTAAAGATGGTAAATAGTGACAAAACTGTAGGGGTATAAAAAAAGGAACTCCTATAAATCTAGGAATTCCTCAAAATCCATATCAAAGAAATCAAGAATACGGTCCATAGTTTCAGCCTTTACGATACCATCGTGAATCCATCTTCTAATAACCTCATCATTTACATAACCCATTTCTTCTGCAAAAGCAGCTTGAGTCATGCCCTTTCTTTTGATTTGAATTTTTAATGCTTTGCCGAATCTCTTCGCCAAAGGTTCTCTTTTTGTTGTCATATGCAATTACCTCCTTTGCGAAGATAATTGCTTACCAATGCTCCAGAGTTCACATATAACTTCGAGAACAATTTAATTATAACAAAAAAATGGCATTTAAGCCATCTTTAAGCATTATTATAAATATTTCTTCATATTATTATCTAATTCATCATAAATAGTTAATTTTCTTTGCATAGAATCAAAAACCAAAGTAACTGTTTCGGTATTCGATAAATTTCTTCCCGTAAAAAATATAAAATTACCATACATACAGAACAAATTAGTATAGGCAAAATTTAACCCTATAGTTAATCCTAAAAATGCAATTTCAAATAAAGTTGCAGCAACTGCAAGTCCACCATTTGAATTAACCCATATTACTATAATATTTGCAATTACAGCAATATAAGATATTCTTCTAAACCACTTATATTTTTTCTTTTCTTCATTTGTATCATACCAAGTTCCATCAGCATTCATATTAAAAATAGTATTAGAATGAGCCATTAAATCAATATCTTGAATTCTTTTTTTGGCATTAATGGAATGGGTAAACATTAATATAGCAAATACTAACCAAATATTTTCAAATAGAGAGAATGTCGAATACATTTTAAATGCAATACTTGTTAGGATTGTTGATATAACTCCCACTATAATTAATGCTACTGCAAGAACATATACTATTAATTTAGATTTATTAAAATCACTAATTGGTCCAAACCAAACATGCTCTTTTTTAGAATTCTTGATAAATGTGCTGATTATTTGCTTATCATCAGAAGTATTTTTAACACTCTCCTTTGGCAATACATTTTCACTTACATTTGATTGAGCACTAGCATTTTGATTGGATTTTTGATTCTTTAATAAATCCAATATTTCTTCATTTTGAACAATTAAAGTATCTAATTTTTCAAATACATTATTAGGCTTATTTTCCATAACAAGAATCTCCTATTTTATTAGAATTCATAGTACTTACCTTTATATAAGTATGTATAGTATCCATCCCATGAACATATAAAATCGATTGTAAACAAAATAGTAAAACAAAAGAAACTAAGTACTATAGATAACACACACATAATTGTAACAGGAACAGAAATATTTAACACTGAAAAAAGGATTGGACCTAAAACCATAATAATGTTTAACACCGCAAGAACATATTTTAAAACACTAACTTTATTTTCAAATATTATATCTCCATTAGATGTTAATCTTGCCTTTTTCCTTGAAAAACATAAAAATGACGAGACATTTATTCTATTTTTTGACATTAACGATTTAATTAATAAAAGGATTCCGGTAAATAATGAAACAAGGTAAGATGTCATTACATACCAAAATTCTAATACTGAAGATCCAATAATACCAGTTAAAGCCAAAAAAAGAATAATACCACTTACAATCATCCCTTTTCGAAAGTTTCTTTTTAAAAGCACTTTATCGTGATATTCATAAAACAATACACCATTTAGCTTAATTTCTTTTTCCTCCTCCATCGATAAATTGTGAAGTGATTGAAACTCTATAAGCTCCTCATACTTATATTTAGGAACACCCTTTGATATATCGACCATATAGTCATATTTTTCCTTAGAAATATCCGATGAAATCTGTTTTGTTTGATTTATAATATTAAATATTTCTTTTAATATATCAAGAGAGAATTCCTTTAAACACGAAAATTGAGATTCATGGTATTTTTCATATAGTTTATATAAACCATTTTCTAAATCTAAAATATAACTATTATTAGCATTCAAAAAATCCTTTAATCGGTTAAAAGTAAATCTAATTGTGCTATTTATATCATCACGAATAATCTTTAAACATCTGGATAATTCATCTTCTTTTTTTAAATCATCGAAATTCAAATTAAGAATATAATCAATTGTTGCTAAGTAAACTTTGGACATAGCTGGCAATGTATCAGTCCAATAATAAAAATCATGTCTTCCTCTTGCATTACATAACGATGCATATAATGGTGCCTCCCAATCAAGAGGTCTTAAAAGACTGATATGATTATAATACTTTTGAGCTGTTTGATAATCCTCATAATCCCAGGTTCTTTTTGCTAAAGCATATAAATCTTCAATGCTAATACCCTCTAATCTTTGAGAGATATCTTCTATTTGCTCACCTTGTTTATCTAGTTTATCAAATACATTCTGAGGCTTATTTTCCATTCTTGATTGCCTCCAATTTTAATCGTTCTTGTTTTAATTCATCATCGGTTATTTCTCTACCATCTATTAATCTAGATGTTCTTCTGGCAATAATTCTATTCTCAACTAAATAGTCTTGCATATTATTTAGCATATCAATAGTTTTATTAAGCTTCTCCTCCATAGAATTAAGCTTAATGTCTTTTAGTATGCTAATCTGACCTTGCAAAATTCTATTTTGTTCATCCAAATTATTTATTTCAATTTCTTTACTGGATAATAATGACTTATATAATATGATATCTTGTTCTGATATTTTATTCGAATCTATGGATTCCTGTAATTCTTCTTTTAATCTTGCTACTTCGTTTTTATACTCAGTGTTTAGTCTTTCGGTTTCTCCAAAAATACTAGTATAATATTCAGCATCAAAATCAACTCTAATTCCTTTTATATAATCAATATAATAATTGATTAAACTATAATATACCTTCAAATAATTGATTACAGATTCAATACCAAGCCATTTTTCTTTTTTATGCTTATGATCATTACATTTCTTAATATAATCTGGTAGTTTTTCATATGTATAATCATCTAGTTTCAATTCTTTTAAAAGGAATGACTTTATTTTTTCTTCTCTTACAATAAAACCACATGTTCTAGAATCATCATAGGAAATGCTATTTTCATCTAGAATATATTTAATTGTAGCCTCTAATAAATCAAGGTAAGAATCATAGAAAGAATTACTTTTAGATTTTATATTTCTTTCTAATGTATTATATCTATTTGTTAAGGATTCATTAAATAGTTTCATCTTTTAAC
>NZ_JAXFPY010000037.1:0-25624 GCF_034179385.1 Anaeroplasma sp. | reverse complement strand
TTAAACCAAATCAAAAACGATATACTACAGATAATGGTAATAGTATCCAATCATTAAATGAAATTTGTAAAATAGTTTCAAATATAACACATAAATATCATGGCGTTAATTTAAGATATTTAGAAGAATATATTTCTTTTAGTTGTCTTAAAAAGATGCTTAGCTATAGATTTAAAAGAACTGAATATTATGATGAATTAATGAAAATAATTAAAGATATTAAACTAAAGAATACGAAACCTTCTATCCCAGTTGATCTTGCGGAGGCATATTGGGAATACAATTATGGTATTTATAGGCATTGACCAATTTTTTTATTGAAAATAGCCTTTTTGCATTAAAAAATGCCAGCATTTTTGCTGGCACTATTCTTAAATAAATTTGTCGATATTTCTATCTTTTTCGATTTGACGATTAATTGCCTCATTAAACATATCAAAATCATCTTCTTGGTAAATATCATATTCTATTGCGATTTCATAGAAGATTTCTTCAACTGTATGAATCTCTACATTGTTTGAAACAAAAATATCATCAATTAAATCATTTAATATTCCAAAATATTCATCTGGAGCATTTTCTCTTTTTGCTAGGTAGTCATTTACCTTTTCATCGAGATTTGAAAGCTTCTTTAATTCCTTTTTTAAATCCTCATTACCTGAAGATGTGATTTCTGATTCAAAGTCATTGATGTAAAGAAGAAGATTAATGGTTTGGCTACAGCCTTCCATTAAATCAATATCCCCATTAAAATCACTTTGTAATATGTTATCAATCATCATGAAGGAATCATATATATAATCAAAGCCTGTTGAAAAGATTACCTCCTCATCTTCGGATAGCTTTTTACCATCTATGTGTCTATGATATAGGTAATCCACTACCGCAATGACACAGGAAAATCTTACAATAGCTTTGCTTTTTTTGTTTACAAGTGTTTGAATGAGATGACTATTTTCCTTTTTCCAAGAGGCATAGTCCTCATATATATCCATTACGTCTTGCATTATCTTGTCTTCATCTGAGGGAATAGGATAACATCACGAATTGTTGTAGATTCTGTTAAGAAAATAACTAAACGGTCAACACCAATACCGATACCACCTGCAGGAGGCATACCGTATTCTAAGGACTCTACAAAGTCAACATCCATACCGTTAGCCTCATCGTTACCTAATTCCTTTTCCTTCATTTGCTCTTCAAATCTTTCTCTTTGATCGATTGGGTCATTTAATTCTGTATAAGCATTAGAGAATTCGTGTCCACCAATGAATAGCTCAAATCTTTGAACGAATCTTGGGTCCTCTGGATCCTTCTTTGTAAGTGGAGAAATCTCGATTGGATGTCCCATTAGGAATGTAGGCTGGATAAGTGAGGATTCACAGAATTCCTCAAAGAATGCATTGATAATATGACCTACAGTGAAGTGAGGCTCTAGTGGTACATTATGCTCCTTAGCTAAAGCTTTAGCTTCTTCTAGAGTATAGTGGTTTTCCTTAAAGTCAACACCAGTCTTTTCCTTAATTAATTCGCACATTGTAACTCTTCTAAATGGCTTAGAAATATCGATTAAATCTCCTTCAGGATTGAATGGGTTTTTGAATTGCTCCTTACCAATAACCTTATTGGCAGCAAAACGGATTACACCCTCGTTTAAATCCATCATGCTAGATAAATCACCATATGCTTCATATAATTCAACCGTAGTGAATTCTGGGTTATGTGTCTTATCCATACCCTCATTACGGAAGATACGTCCAATTTCGTATACTCTTTCAAGTCCACCAACTAATAATCTCTTTAAATGTAATTCTGTTGCGATTCTTAAATAGAAATCAGCATCAAGTGCATTATGATGAGTGATGAATGGTCTTGCAGAAGCACCACCCTGAATGTTTTGTAGAACTGGAGTTTCAACCTCAATAAAGCCCTTAGAATCGAAATATTCCTGCATAGCACGAATGATTCTTGGTCTTTGGATTGCAACTCTCTTTGCTTCCTCATTCATAATTAAATCGACGTATCTACGTCTATATCTTTCCTCAACGTCCGTTAATCCATGGAACTTTTCTGGAAGTGGTCTTAATGCCTTAACAAGGTGAGTGTATTCCTCGCATTTAATGGTAATCTCACCAGTTTGTGTTTTCATAACACTACCCTTAATTCCGACGATATCTCCAATGTCTGCCATCTTGAATAGATCATATTGGCTATCTCCAACGACATCCTTACGGATATATACTTGGATCTTTCCTTCTCTATCCTGAATAGAGAAGAAGGATGCCTTACCCATCTTACGGATGAACATAATTCTTCCTGCAACCTGGCAAGGAACATTCATTTCCTCTAATTCCTCATGGCTATAGCCCTCATATTTTTTCTTTATATCGCTACTTTTATCCTTTTGCATATAGGCAGAACCAAATGGATCTAGGCCTAATTCTTTGTACTTTTCTAACTTGTTTCTTCTGACAATTTCTTGTTCAGATAAATTTAAATCAGCCATATATACCTCCAATTAATTTAAATACTTTTAAATTATATCAAAGTGGGGTGTAAAATACAAGTTTTACTAAACACTTACAAAAGAGATTTATTCTCGCAATATTCAAAAAAAATGATATAATAATCTTAAATTGTATGAGATTATATAGATGCTTTACCAGTTGCATCTTTAAGATGGTGATGAAATGATAAAAATATATGGCAAAAATTGCGTTTATGAAGCCATTCGTGCAAAAGCACAAATGGAAGTATTTATCGAAGATAATCAAACCAAAAAGGATAAGAATATTTTATCCTTGCTGAGTGATAAGGGCTATAAATATGAGGTATTAACAAAACAAAAAATGGATATGAAATTTGGCACATCCCATCAAGGCTATGGAGCATATAGAGAGGATTATAAAATCTATGATGAGGGCTTTATAAAATCCTTCAAAAAGGATCAAGGAAGAGTTCTTATTTTAGATGGAATTCAAGATCCTCATAATTTAGGTGCAATCCTAAGAAGCGTAGATGCCTTTGGCTTTGATATGGTAATACTACCTAAGAATAGAAGTGTTTTAGTCACTGAGGTTGCAGCCCATGTATCTACAGGGGCTATAGAATATACAAAGATTGTTTATGTTAATTCCTTAAATCAGGCTATTACTATATTAAAGGAAAATGGCTTTTGGATTTGTGGTACCGATGCAATGGGCACCATAAGAAGTAGTGAAATAGATCAATCTCTATCCTTAGCTGTTATCATTGGTTCTGAGGGCTTTGGCATGTCTAAGACCTTAGTGAAGCAAAGTGATTATTTAATTACTATACCTATGGTAGGCCATGTCAATTCATTAAACGCAAGTGTAAGTGCCGGTATTGTATTACACGACCTCTGTTTAAAGAAATAATGGATTATAGTAAATTTAATGATTATGAAATTTTGTATTTAATAAAAGAAGGAAACGAATGTGCATTGAACCTAATGTTTCAAAAATATGAAACCTATATTACAAAGATTGCAAATAGTGTTTGTATATACAATTGGAACAAAGAGGATTTGATACAGGAGGGTAGAATTATCCTATATACCTGTATTTGGCAATATAATGCAGATTATAAGCTTTCCTTTTTTTCTTTTTTAACTATATGCTTAAAAAGAAGCTTTATAAGAACGATTCATAAAGATGATTATTATCAAAGAAGCTATAGCTTTAAGGAGGAATTAGAATCAACGAATGATTATTCTAAGGGGATTATTTACCTATCGGAAAAATTACTAGAGGATAGTGAGG
The DNA here is from genome assembly GCF_034179385.1 of Anaeroplasma sp. NCBI lineage: Bacteria > Bacillati > Mycoplasmatota > Mollicutes > Anaeroplasmatales > Anaeroplasmataceae > Anaeroplasma > Anaeroplasma sp. The sequence goes on along the minus strand of NZ_JAXFPY010000037.1, from coordinate 21,842 downwards.
ATATGGAATTATACCGTTTTGTCATATTAGATGGCTTTAGCCTAACATTATATGCTAAAAAAAAGGCGATTCCTTACGGAACAGCCTATAGGAAATATTTATCTTTAATAGAAAAATTAAAGAATATAATATAAAATTATGCCCTATAAAAAGCAAAAAAACAGGCTTGGCCTGTTAAATGCGCAATAATTTTGAGCTTATGCTCTTTCAATGTTTCCCTTCTTTAAAGCTCTTGCAGAAATCTTAACCTTCTTAACATTTCCGTTTTCGTCTTTGATATGTACTGTTTGAAGATTAGCCTTCCAAGTACGACGAGTAGCATTTAAAGCGTGAGATCTTTTGTTACCTGTAACAGTTGTTTTTCCTGTAACATAACATTTTGCCATAGTCTTTCCCTCCTTAGACTTATTTTAATTCAGCCTTAATAATTTACCATAGTTCATATATGAATTCAAGTTTTTTTTGAAATTATTTTTAATAAAAGAGTGAACATGTTGTAAAAATGCTTGCCCATTTTTTCATTTCATTGACAACAATTGAAAAAAGTGTTATAAATGTTATTACTAGTAGTGTATATTCTATTCGCAGTTTTAAATAGATTATGGTGCTAGAATAATCCAGGAAAGGATGATAGCGATACTTGTTCTTTTTTTATGATTTTTGCAAAAATCATAGTTTAAATTAAAAGGAAACGCAGAGGAATCTGCTAGAATATATAGTTATATAATAGGAGGAAAAACATGAGTGTTAAGGAAATAGATGTTGATCTGTTTAAGAAAATGGTGATTAACGGAGCAATTAATCTTAAGAACAATCATGCTGAGGTTGACGCATTAAATGTATTCCCAGTACAAGATGGTGATACAGGAACAAATATGTCTATGACAATTACATCTGGTGTAAGAGAATTAGAAAATTGCGAATCAAGCTCAATTATTGAAAACGCAAAGGTATTATCTCGTGGAGCATTAATGGGAGCAAGAGGTAATTCAGGAGTAATTTTATCCCAATTTTTTAGAGGTATTTATGTAGGATTAAAGGAAATTCAGCATAATTATCTTACGATTGAAGAATTCATGAACTGTCTACTTTCAGGTAGAAAGATTGCCTACAAGGCAGTTATGGCACCAGTAGAGGGTACAATTTTAACTGTAGTTCGTGAGGCTGCAGAAAATACAGAATCTCATTTAACTGAATTTGATACTATTGATTCATTACTTGAATTTTATTACCATGAGGCTGAAAAAACTTTGGCCAATACCCCAGAGCTTTTACCAGTATTAAAGGAAGCTGGAGTTGTCGATTCCGGTGGAGCTGGTTTCTGTAAGATTATTGAAGGTATGTTAATGGCATTAAAGGGTGAAATCCTTGAGGCTAAGGAAGCTAAGCCAGAGGAGGGGGAAGCAAGTGATGCCGCACAAGAAATCAAATTCGCTTATTGCACAGAATTTATTTTAGATTTAAGAAAGCCAGATACATTTGAGGAGCGTGAGCTTACAGCTACATTATCCTTACTTGGCGATTCCTTAGTTGTAATTAGAGAGGCAAATATCGTAAAGGTACATATTCATACGAACCGTCCAGGTCGTGTACTAGAAATCGCTCAAAAGTCTGGTGAGTTCCAAACCCTAAAAATTGAAAACATGCATTTACAGCATTCTCATTTAGAAGACGGTGCAAAGGGTCCAAAGGCAACTGAAGCATTAAAGGCAAATGAGCCAAAGAAGGAATTCGCTTTAATTGCTGTATGCTTCGGTGATGGTATTGTAAATACATTTAAGGAATTAGGCGTAGATTATGTCATTGAAGGTGGACAGACAATGAATCCATCTACAGAGGCATTCGTATCTGCAATTAAGGCAGTTAATGCAAAGAATGTAATTATCATCCCTAATAATGGTAATGTCGTAATGGCAGCTAAGCAGGCTGCAGGTATGGTTAGAGGATCTAAGGTTAAGGTTATCCTAGCTAAGACTATCGCACAGGGCTACGCATCTTTAATCAATTATAATCCTGAGGCTTCAATGGAGGAGAATCTACAGGCTATGGGTGAATCTATTGCCCATGTTAAGTCTGGTGAGGTTACCTACTCTGTACGTGATACTGAAATCAACGGCGTAAAGATTGTCGCTGGTGATTATATGGGTATTGCCGATGGTGAAATCATCGTTTCTGTTAAGGAAGAAAAGGATGCTGTTAAGGGCTTACTTGAAAAGATGATCGATGATGAATCTGAAATTGCAACCTTCTTCTGTGGTAAGGATGTTACAGAAGAGGAAAAGGCTCTTGTTGAAGAAATGTGTCTTGAAATTAATAAAAACCTTGATGTTGAAATCATCGATGGTAATCAAGATATTTATTCTTACATCATTGCAGTTGAATAAGAATTATGAATAGGGCATTTATATGCCCTTTTTATTTTCGAATGAAATCATAATAAGATAGAAATTTGACAATTAATAAGTAATCTTATAAAATCTTTATGACATTTAGAAAGAGAGTATTATGAAAACAAAATATCCAATTATATTGGTTCATGGTATAGCGATTAAAGATTTATTTTTTCTTAAATCCTTTGGTAAGATAGATAGTCATCTAACGAATGAAGGCTATAAGGTATATAAGAGTAATATCGATGGATTTGGGACTATTGAAAATAATGCCGCTATCTTAAAAGAGGAAATATTAAAAATATTAGAAGATGAAAAAACGACTAAGGTCAATATTATCGCACACTCTAAGGGAGGCTTAGATGCGAAATATATGATTGAGAAGCTCGGCATGGAGGATTATGTACAAAGCTTAACTACATTATGTACTCCTCATAAGGGAAGCCCTATTGCCTCAAGTATCTTAAAATTTATCGCATTTTGGATTAATTTTTGGTATAGAATTTTTGGGGATAAAAAGCCAGATTCCTTAACGGTTTGCAAGGAGCTTGCTTTAGTCGATGATATTGAAAAGGAAACATTTAAAATTTCAAAAAATATTTATTGCCAAAGCTATTCTACAAAAATGACTCGAGCGAAGGATGACTTTATTATGGGAATTCCATTTGCCTTTTTCCATTACTTTATTAAAGAAACAGAAACGGATGGCTTGGTTGGAGAGGATTCTACAAAATTTGGAGAATATAAGGGGCTAGCATTTAATGATTCTATCTCGCATTCAGAAATCATTGACTTTTTTGTCACAAAGAAGAAAAGAGATAGAATTTACGAATTCTATAGTCAAATTTGTCTTGACTTAGCAAAAAGAGGATTTTAGACTTTAGAAAAATAGGGGGATAAGCCTATGCAAAAAATCCCCCTAAATTTTGATACTAATAGTCCCCCCAATATTGATATTTCTAAAAAATCTCAAGCTTAATGGAAAAGAGGAGTAATCCTCTTTTTTTCTTAGCTGTTTTTGGGTATAATAATTTTAATTATTATGGAGATTATGTATGAAATTAAGTGATATCAAGGGTGTAGGTAAATCAACCTTAGAACAATTGAATAAGGAAGGTGTTACTACCATCGATGAGCTCTTATTTACTTATCCAAATTCCTATGAGGTTTATGAATTTGATGAGAATAAGATTTTTTCTGGCGAATATATATGCTTAAACGCAGTATGTGACACAAAGCCTGCGTTTATTAAATATAGATCTAACGTATATTCTGTTATTTTTTATTGTTTTGTTTTAGGCTATAGAGTAAAGTGTATATTCTTTTCTTCGGATTATTTAAGGTATAAATTATTTAAGGGTACCTCTATTGTTTTATATGGAAGATTTAAAAAAGAAGATAATGAATTTTATGTTAAAAGAGTATTCTTTGATGATTTTCGCCAAAAGATAAATGTCTCTTACAAATATAAAAATATTAAAGCCTATCAAATTCAAAGAATCGTATCGAATATAAAAGAATTAGGCTATAGAGTAGATGAAACTATCCCTAAAGAATTAATTAAAAAATATAAGCTATTTTCCATGAATGAGCTTGTATATAAAGCTCACCTACCTATAGAAAAGCTAGACATTATACAAATAAATAGAAGAAGAAAATATGAAGAATTCTTTTGGTATGCGATGAGCTTTAATATCTTAAGAACCATGAGAAGTAAAAGCGAAAAGCAAAAAAGAAATATCGATATGGATTTCATGAAATATTTTGTAGATTCCTTATCCTTTGAATTAACCATAGGCCAAAAGGATGCGATAAGAGATGTCACAAAGGATATTTTAGGGAAATATCCTATGAATCGTTTGATTCAAGGAGATGTTGGATGTGGGAAAAGCATTGTCGCTATTTTTGCGATATTAGCTTTAGTTACATCAGGGTATCAAGCTGCCTTAATGCTCCCTACAGAAATTCTTGCGAACCAGCAATATCAATTAATTTTAGACTATTTTAAGAAATTTAATATTAAGGTAGAATTACTTACCTCCTCTATAAAAAAGACAGAAAGAAATAAGATATTAAAGGGCTTAGAGGATGGAAGTGTAGAGGTTTTAGTTGGTACACATTCTTTAATTCAAGGAGATGTGAAATTTCATAAATTAGGTATTGCGGTTATTGATGAGCAGCATAAATTTGGTGTAAATCAAAGAAAGGCATTAATTGAAAAATATCCGAATACGGATGCCTTATATCTAACAGCAACACCTATTCCAAGAACTCTAGGCTTAACCTTCTTTGGGGATTTAGATATTACATCTATAAAAACTATGCCTAAGGGTAGAATTCCTGTAGATACAAAAATCATTTCCTACTCTAAGCTTAAGGCTTTAATGCATTTTATTGAAGGAAAAATTATGCTTGGCGAGCAAGCCTATGTGGTTGTACCTTTAGTTATAGAAAATCAGGATTATGATGCCATCCCCATTGAAAAGGCAGAGGAAATGTTTAAGGAGGAATTACCGAATATACCTATCGGTGTCGTTCATGGTAAAATGGCTACCGATAAGAAAAACCAGGTAATGGAGGATTTCAAAAACGGAAATATAAAAATATTGATTTCTACTACCGTAATTGAGGTTGGTGTAAATGTAGTAAATGCGACCATTATGGTCATTTTAGATGCAGATCGCTTTGGTCTTGCTCAAATACATCAGCTTAGGGGTAGAGTTGGCAGAGGCTTAAAGCAAAGCTATTGTGCTTTGGTGACAAAAAGATTAGATAACGAAAGACTAAAGGTGTTAGAAAATACCTTAGATGGATTTGGCATTTCAGAAAATGATTTTAGGTTGAGAGGCCCTGGTAATTATTTTGGGGAGGAGCAATCTGGCTTTTTATCCTTAGAATATGCAGATTTTGAAACGGATTATAAGATATGGGAATGTGCGAAAGAGGATGCAGACGATTATTTTCCAAAATATATGAATGGGGAAGAAAAATCGATTCGTTTTAATGATTTAATCATAGAAAATGCGAAGAATGGCTTTAATAGTAACTAGTTTTTTAAGGCTTTAAATGTTAAAATAGTATAAGTATAATCGTTGGAGGTTCATATGATAAAAATTGGTGTAGATGCAAATGGCGGAGATAATGGAGTAAATACAACTGTCCCTGCAGCTATGATGGCTATAAAGGAATTTGATGATATTGAAATTGTATTATTTGGTGATGAGGAAAAGATTAAGCCATTATTAACAAATAAGGAAAGAATTTCTATTGTACATACAAAGGAAACCCTATCTATGGGTGAAAAGGATCCTGTTCGTGCTGTAAGAAAGCAAAAGGATGCATCCTTAGTTATGGCAATGTATGCAGCAAAAAATGGTGAGGTAGATGCTGTTGTAACCAATGGTCCAACCCAATGTGTCGTTATGGGTGCTCACCTAATCATAAGAAGAATTAAGGAAATGGAAAGAGTAGCATTATGTCCTATTATTCCAAATTTCGATGGACATCCAAGATTACTTCTTGATGTTGGTGCGAATGTAGAATTAAAGGCAGAGCATTATGTTGAATTTGCTATTTTCGCAACCGTTACAGCAAAGGAAATCCTAGGGATTAAAAATCCTACTGTAGGATTACTGAATATAGGTTCAGAGCCAGGCAAGGGTAGAGAAATTGATAAGGAGGCTTATCAATTACTAGAAGCACAAGAGGGCATTAACTTTAAGGGTAATGTAGAGCCGGATAAGCTCATTGATTGTCCGACCGATATTGTTGTATCCGATGGATACTCTGGCAATATCGCACTGAAGAGCTTTGAGGGGACAGCTAAGGGGATGGGCCGTATGCTTAAGCAAGAAATTAAGGCTTCCCTAGGTGGTAAAATTGGTTATTTATTCATGAGAAAGAACCTGAAGAGGTTTGCAGGCAGAATGGATGCATCTGAGGTTGGTGGAGCAATGATTTTAGGTATTGGTAAGCCAGTCGTTAAGGCACATGGTAATGCGGATGCGAAAACATTTAAGAGCGCTATTCGTCAGGTTAGAGGCATGGTGAAATCCGATATTATTAATAAAGTAGTTGAAGCACTACCAAAAAAGAGTGGTGAGGATATTGAATAATATAGAAGAATTTGAAGGTGTTATTGGATACACCTTCAAAAATAAAAAATATATTGAAACTGCGCTTACGCATTCCTCTTATGCGAATGAGCATAATCTAGAATGCAATGAAAGAATGGAATTCTTAGGAGATGCAGTATTAGAGCTTGCGATGAGTAAATATTTATATGCCGTAATCTCCTTAGATGAGGGAGTATTAACGAAAACAAGAGCTAAGGCAGTATGTGAGGGTGCACTCGATTATTATGCAGCTAAAATTAATCTTCCGAAATATTTATTCTTGGGTAAGGGTGAGGAATTATCTGGTGGAAGAATGCGTCCGGCGATTATTGCGGATGCAATGGAGGCAGTATTAGGAGCCATATTCTTAGATTCAGGCTTTGATCAAGCCTATGAAATTGTTAAAAAATTCTTTATTCCATATATTGCTGAGGTTACAAGCCTTAAGGATTATAAATCTTTACTTCAGGAAAAGCTTCAAAGTGAAAAAAGAACGATTCGTTATGAAATTGTAAGAGATGAGGGTCCTGCAAACGATAAGATTTTTGAGGCTGTCGTTTACATGGATGAAATCTTAATGGGAAGAGGAATGGGTAAAACAAAGAAGGAAGCCCAACAAAATGCTGCCAAAAACGCATTAGAAAAGGAAGCAAAGCTATGATAAAGAAATTATATGAATGTGGATGCTTCAAATATGAAAAATTTATTCTAGTTCATCAAAAGGAATTATTATTAACTCCTGCCTCCTCTGTCGTTTTAATTCAAATGCTGAAGGAATATGAAACAAATAAATATTTCTCTGTACAATCCTTAAAATCGAAAATGATGATTTCCGATAAGGAATTTGACGAGGCTGTCGCAAACCTTTTAGAAAGAGAATTTTATTCGATTTATATTCAATATGAGGATGGAATCGGAAGAGAGGCTGTATCCTTAGATGGATTCTTTGACCGTGTAAAGGATATTTTATCTGGAGTAAATTCTAAGGATTTAGAAAATGATTTTTTCTATGTAACTCAGCTTATTCAAAAGGAAATAGGAAGAGTATTAACTGCCGATGAGCTAAGTATCGTATCAAGCCTAATCACAGAGGATCGAGTAAAGGTTTCGGATATGGAAGAAGCATTAGAATATATGAAGAGTAGATATAAGGTATTAAATATAAAGAATTTAGTTACCTCCTTAAATCGTTTTAGAAATGAGGCTCAAGAAGAAGAGGAACCTGTACCAGACTTCGTTAAGAACTTCTTGGATAATATAAAATAATGAATAAACAAAAATCAAAAGAAATCCTAGATATATTAAAGGAAATCATAGAAAACCCAAAGCCTGAGCTCGATTTTAAAAATCCCTATGAATTAATTATTGCGGTAGTATTAAGTGCTCAAACTACAGACAAAAGAGTAAATATAGTTACTAAGGATTTATTTTTAAAATACCCAAGCTCTAAGGACTTAGCTTGTGCAGAGTATTCTTTAGTTAAGGAGATTATATCTCCTCTTGGATTATCCTCTACAAAGGCCAAAAACATAATCGCTTTGGCCCAAGAATTAGAAGAAAAATATAATGGCATTATACCAAGTGATTTTGATTCCTTAATCGCTCTTCCTGGTGTTGGAAGAAAAACTGCGAATGTCGTATTAGCCTTAGGGTTCAATATACCTGCAATGCCTGTAGATACCCATCTATATCGTATGGCAGTAAGATTAGGCTATATAAGAGGGGATATGGATGTAGTAGATGCAGAAATAGCATATAAAAAATATATTCCAAAGGAAGAATGGACACTTGCTCATCATTTATTCTTACTCTTCGGAAGATATTTCTGTAAGGCTCTTCATCCATTATGTGATAATTGTAAATTGAAAAATTATTGTAAGTACAAAGGTTAGCTTTGTACTTTTATTTTGGAGGGAAAAAATGATTTATATAGGCTTTAGCTCTATGTATTCCTTTGAAGAAACCCTAAAGCTATATGAGGAATTAAAGAATAGTATGATCCCGTGGTTTTTTTTAGAGCTTCTAGATCCAAAGGGTATTTTAGCGAAGAACGGGACTAGAAAAAAGACTTATTTAGAAAGAGGGAAAAGAAGATACCTCTTCATTCAAAGAATGGTCTTTAATCATAAAATCTATTTTGATTTATTCCCCCTATCCTTAATACCAAATTCTATTTTAAAGGTAGAGGATTTAGAGGATAATCCCTTTGATGGCTTAAAAAGGACTCCTAGAAATTCCTTTTTTAAATGGCTTAAAAGCCAAGGCTTAGATAAGGATATTTCGCAAAAATTCATAACCTTAGGCTCTAAAGGAAATGTTACCTTTTATAAAAGTATAATGAAATATCCCCCATATACGACAAATAAAGGAAAAAGAAGAGAAAAAACAAAGAAAAATATTTATTTAATCTATTATCATTTCATTTAAAAATTCATCAGCACATTTGTTGTTTTCACAAGAATGGATCTTTTATATAATTTTTTCGAAAAATGAGGTGCCATTTCGTGCTTTTTCCACTAAAAAATACCCATTTTTCACGAATATTGAAAAATATTTTTTCAGTTTTCAATTGAACAAAAAAGACCTTATAATTGAAATAGGGCCCATTTAGAAAGGATCATTTGAACATGAGTATGATTTTAGATGTTTTGTCACAAAGAAAGAATGATAATATCATTCATTTATCCAATCAAGAAATTATTGGAATTGAAATTAGAAGAAAGCGTCTTGAGCTTTCCTACACCCTTCAAGGACTATGCTTTGATATATGCTCCCCTTCCTATTTATGCAAAATAGAAAGAAACCAGATTCAAGCAAATAATTACATTTTGCAAGAGATTTGTGAGCGTGTATCCATCTCTTCTGAGCAGCAACAGCTTTTGTTCCATTCCTATGAGGTATTGCTTGAATCTGTAGAAGCATTTGTAAAGGATGATATTGATGTACTGAATTCCTTTGTAATTAAGGGTAAAGGCTTTGAAAATTATAGATATAGAATCCTATTGTTCATGAAATATATCTATGATGGTGAGCTATATCTAGCAAAGGGAATCTATAATGAGCTTGTAAAGCTATTATCTTCTATGCAGGATATAGATATGTTAATATTTTCTATTTTTTCTGTCATTTTAGAATATAAGGAAAAGAATTATCAGGAAGCTTTAGATATTTTAAATCAAATCCAAGGAATACCAATGGATAAAAATCTATCCATCCTATATTCGAAGTATCTATACTTATCCTCAGCTATGATGCTAAAGGGAGATACTATGTTTTATTATTACGAGGTAGAAGAAAAATATAAGAACATGGGATATTACGCAAAGCTTGAGGAACTACATTATTCCTTAGGAATTTATGCACTTAAAATAAAATCAAATTATGTCTTTGATTATGCCTTAAATCTTTTAAACAATCTAGAATATAAAAATTCCTTACAATTCCTACGTGCCTATTTAGAAAAGGATTTTGATAAAGTCCGTCAATTTAAGGACAAGCCACTAAATTCCTTTTCCAAATATTTAGTCCAAATGCTTGAACAAAACAGTCGTGTGAACGAAGTAATTATGCACTTATCTAGTGCTCAGGATGATTATGATTTCAGTGCCAATTTATTAAAATATTTATCACTTACTATAGAAGAAGAAAAAAGAAACTTTATTCAAACCACCCTACCCTATTATAAAAAGGTTAAGGATGTTTATGTAATTCATTATTTTATGAAGGAGCTATTGAGATTCAATCAAATAAAACCCCACAATAAAGAAACAATAACCACCATTTATCAGCATTTTATAAATAATGAAAAAAGGTAAATTCCTATTTTTCTTTCTTATCTTTATCGCATTAGCCTTTATCCCTTTTAAGGCTTCTGCAGCAAGCTGGAAATTCATGTGGAAAAATACAACTGTACATGTTCCCTTAGGTGCATCTATAGAGGATTTCAAAAACGTTCCAAAAGCGTATTTATATAGAAATGAAATCTTATTAACCGATACTGCCATAACCTATAATACGGAAGGGGATTGGATGTATTATTTTAAAGACATCGACACCCACAAAACAGGAAATTATCCGGTATGGTATAAGGCCTATGATGCAAAATATTCACCAGGTACCTGTACAGGCTATAAGGCTTTAATTACCTTTGTAGTTGAGGATAAGGAATCACCAAGAATAACGATTGGGAATTCCTATTGCTATATAAAAAGAGGATCTAGTATTGATTTATCCTATAATTATTCTGTAAAGGATAACGATAAAATAGATAAGGTATCCCTAATGCATGAAATCAACTCAAATAAGGTTGGTACTTACCCAGTTACGGTAGTTGCAATCGATGCAAGCGGCAATAAATCCTCTAAGGATTTTTATGCAGTTGTGTATGAGAATGAAGCACCAGTGATTTCCTTTGATATGCCAAATGATATTTTGGAGATTCCATTAAATAAGCCATGTGATATAAAATCACATTTTACTGCAACGGATACATTTGAAGGAGATATATCCAGTAAAATAGAATACCCTACAATAAAAAATGATGTAGTAGAAGAATATAGCTATACCGTAAGTGTGAAAAATGATGCGAATTTATCGAATCATTACACGATTACGATAAGAGTAGTAGATGATGTTGAGCCAAAGCTAGAGCTTACAACAAAAAACTTGTTATTGGATTATACGATCGATTTAAATAGCATTGATTTTATGGATTATATAAAGGTCTTAAGTGACAATAAGGAAATTAATTATGATAATCTAAAGATTACAACCGATATGGAAAATAAGGTGGGAAGCTATACGATATGGTATAGCTACACAGATGATATTTATACTGTATCGGATTCGATTGCAGTATCCTTAATCTCTTATACAAAGCCAGAAATTATCGTAGAGGATATTTCTATTTTAGAAGATAGCGAGGTGGATTTATCCCTATTTATTGAGTGCTATGACGAATCGGATGAGAATATTTTAGAATCCTTAGAAATCTATGATCAAAATGTGAATTATGGGGAACCTGGTACATATTATGCAGAAGCCTATTGTATGAATTCATCAGGCTTAAGTACTACAAAAACATTTAAGGTAATCGTAAATAGTAACGGAAGAAAGATGAATCCGATGCTTATAGGTATGATTATATCCTTAGCAATTTCCATTTGCTTAATTGCGTTCATTCTTATTTATATTATCCTTAAAAAAAGAAAGCATAAAATGGAATAGGATTTAAAAGATTTTGGTTAATTATACCAAATCTTTTTTTAAAATCCTTTTAGATTTTTTTGGGTTGCTATATAATGTAGACAGGTGATTGCTATGAAAGGATTCTTATATGGTCAAACTGAATATAATCTGTTAAAGAATTCCACAAGGCTTACAGATTATGTGGCTAAGGGTGAGAATGAGCATTTTGATTTTCTTTCAATAACAGATTCGAATATGTATGCAGCCTTTAAGTTTTATAAGGCATGTAAGGACGCGAACATTAAGCCTATCTTAGGCTTAGAATATACCTTTAAAAATGAGGATAATTTAACATCCTGTGTTCTATTATATGCAAAGAATAACGAAGGATATAAAGAATTAGTTAAGATTTCCTCTTTAGTCAAAATAGAGGGTATAGATACCTTAGATTCTATAGTTCAATATAAAAATATCTATTTTGTATTTCCTTTCTTTGATTCCTTCTTAGAAAGAGTATTTATAAAAAGAGATATGGATCCATCTTCCTTACACATTCTTTTAGAATATATCAATAAAATTAAAGAAATGAATGGATATATTGGTATATCCATGACAAATAAACTAGAAAAAATCCCTTTGGTTCGTGCATTTATAGAATATATAAAAACACTTCAGGTTTCTTATTTACCTGTTCATCAAATGAAATATTTAGAGCCAATGGATTCTATGATTTATGAATGCTTAGCAAAGATTGATGGAAAAGAGGATAAGATATCAGAATATGATGATTATTCCTTTTTGGTAAATCCATCTACTTCAAGAGAATTAGATGAATTTGTTTCCTCCATAAATCTTAATTTATTTGAGAATAAGGCATTGCTTCCTCACTATCCAAATACAAAGGGAAAAAGTGCACAGGAATATTTATATTATTTATGCCATAAGGGCTTAGAAAAAAGAGGCTTTTATAGAGAACCTTATATAGAAAGGTTAAATTATGAATTATCTATTATTCATAAAATGGGTTTTGATGATTATTTTTTAATCGTATGGGATTTTATTTGTTATTCTAAGAAAAATCACATATTGGTTGGCCCAGGTAGAGGTAGTGCTGTAGGCTCTTTAGTTGCATATACGTTAGGTATTACAGAAATTAATCCATTAGAATATGGCTTATTATTTGAAAGATTCCTAAACCCAGGACGTATTACAATGCCCGATATCGATTGTGATTTCCCAGATAAGGATAGAGATAAGGTTATCGATTATGTAAGTGACTTGTATGGCAAAAAGCACGTATGTACGATAACAACCTTTGGTACCTTCCAGGTGAAATCTTCCATTAATGAATTATCTAAGATTTTTGGAATTAATCTAGAACGTGCAAAAAAGATTTCAGATATGATATCTGAAAGAGGCTACGATGAATTATTAAAGCTTTATAAGGATGATGAGCTATATAATTTCTTATATTGTGCTAAGGGAATTGAAGGACTTCCTAAACACATATCTACCCATGCATCGGGTATCATTTTATCGGAAGAGGAATTAGATTGTATCATCCCATTATCCTTTGGGGCATCAAATATTTACCAAAGCCAATTTGAGGCAGTCGATTTAGAAGAGCTTGGTCTATTAAAAATAGATTTCCTTGTTTTAAGTAATTTAACTTTAATCGATGGAATGATTCATGATATTCCAAATTATTCCATTGAGCAATTTAGAAAAATACCATTAGATGATAAGCTTGTATATAAGCTATTCCAATCAGGAGATACCTTAGGCATTTTCCAAATGGAAAAGCCAGCATTCCAAAAGGCATTAAGGGAATGTATGCCTACAGAATTTAATGATTTAGTTGCGATGAACGCATTATTTAGACCAGGCCCAATAAAATCATTACCAGACTATATAAGAAGAAAGCATGGCGAAAGATTTGAATATATCCATAAGGATTTAGCTCCAATATTAAAGGAAACCTATGGCGTTATTGTATACCAAGAGCAAATTATGCAGATTGCACAAAAATTTGCAGGCTATACTTTGGGTGAAGCAGATATTTTAAGGCGAGCTGTATCGAAGAAGAAGGCGGATGTCTTATTAGAAATGAGAATGGATTTTGTTAAAAAATCGATTGGTCGTGGATATTCAAAGGAAATTGCAGAAAGAATATATGAATTGATTGAGCTATTTGCAAACTATGGATTTAATAAATCTCATTCGGTTGCCTATGCTTTATTTGCCTATAAAATGGCTTATCTAAAGGTTCATCATTTTAATGCCTTTATGGCAAATATTATGAATCATGCAATATCAAACAAAGAGACCTTAATTAAATATATTGCCTACTCTAAGCAAAGAGGGCTTTTCGTACAAAAGCCAAATATTAATGTATCTAAGGGTGAATTTGTATTTTTAGATAATTGGCTATATTTACCAATTAAGGCCATTAAGGGCATTGGTGAGGATACAGTATTAAAAATCGTAGAGGAAAGAAATAATAATGGTCTATTCCGTAATTTTAATGATTTTATAGAAAGATGTAAGCCAACAAGATCCATCCTAGAAGCGTTAGTCTATTCTGGTGCGCTAGATGTCTTAGGTAAAACGAAAAAAAGTATGCTTGAGGAATCGGATAAGCAATATCAAATCTATTTAAAGTATATTAAGGGCAGTGAGGTAAGTGTAAGCGAATATGATTTTGATTTCCTAAAGGAAAAGGAAATGGAATATTTAGGAATGAATATTCAATATAATTTATTCCAAAACATGAAGGAATTATATGCTAAATATAAATCCTATTCCCTAAGTGATTTAAAGCCTAGGGTTTACATGAATGTTATTGCAGCATTTAGTGATTTAAGAGAAATCACAACAAAAAAGGGTGAACGTATGGTTTTAGGTATGCTTGAGGATGATGCAAGGAATATTAAATTCACCATTTTTCCAAGGGTATATGAAAAATTACCATATGGTGTTTTAGTGAAGAATAAATTATATGTATTAAGAGGAATTTTAGAAGAGGATAATAAAAAGGAATTATCCTTCTCTATATCGAATGTCGCTATTGCTTAGGCTTAAAGGAAGGGGATTGATTAATTTCATCCCCCTTTTTCTTTAACTGCATTTTTAGGTATTGCAGTTTTAAGTGCAGTTTTTGAAGATAATAAAAATAATGCAGTTATAATTAAGTTAGAAAGGGTTATTCATATATCAATTTCCGATAATGATTAGAAAACAATATTTTTAAATATAGATGGTGTATTAAATACATTTGGTGATAAAAACCTAATTAATAATATGGTAGAAGAATCCAAATAAATAATCTTATCAATTTGATAAATAATACTAAATCAGAATTAGTAGTAATATCTAATAGAAGGTTATTAGAAGATGAAAGACTAAATATAGAATCTATATTTGATAAATATGAAATATTAGTTAATTATTTAGGCTTAAAAAAACTCATAGAAAAAAGTGATGTTTAAATGAAAATATTAATATAGATATATGTTGAAAAATAAGGTGATAATATATGGATGAAAGTTTGAAAGAGCTTGAATTGTACAATAAAGACTTATTTTTACTAAATAAATGTAAAATTGTAAAAAATGTTATTGTACAATTTGGTAGATATCAGCAAGAAGAAAATGGTGAAGTAAGGCCATTAAAATGGAGAGTTTTAGATGTTAAATCTGATAAAGCACTACTGTTTTGTGAGAATATTATTGCTTCAGGAGTAGAGCATATTTTTTCTCCTAATACAAACAAATGGGAAAAGATCCAAATCAGAGAATGGTTAAATAAAAATTTTTACGATGAAGCATTTGAAAAATGGGAAAAAGATAAGATAAATGAAACAATAATAGATAACAGCCCAAAATCTGCAAATCTTTATAATAATACAAAATATTTTAATGATGGAATAAATAAGTATTGTACTAATAAAACATTAGATAAAGTGTTTTTATTGTCAATTTGGGATATTACAAATCCCAATTATGGATTTAAAAATGATATTAAAGGAGATTCGTTAAGACAAAAAATTCCAACAAAATATGTTCTAAAATTAGAAAAATCTTCTTTATATGCATTATCTAGTTACTATTTAAGGTCACCACATCATAATTATTATTTTTATGGATATTGTATTGAATCTAAGAATGGCTGTCTTCGACACGGCTATTCAGATGACAGGCGAGGTATTGTCCCTGCAATTGTTATAAGCACTAAATAATAATTTATCCATAATTATGTACTGTAAAGATATGTAGATGAAGATTAAATTATTTAAATAATTTATGCCTAGAGCTTATGAGATTAAATTCAGATGTTTTACATCTTTCTTAATTTTCTATTGACAGAAAATAAAAAACGTATATAATAATAGTTGAACAGTTAATCAACTGTTTTACTTAAGGAGGATTTATTTATGATTAAAACTTATACGATAGAAGTAGATTGTGCAGCTTGTGCACTAAAATGCCAGGAGGCAATTAAAAAGGTTCAAGGAGTAGTGGATTGTAATATTAATTTCATGACACAAAAGATGTCCTTAGATGCAGAAAATCCTGATGCTTTAATGAAGAAAGTGTTAAAGGCTGCAAGAAAGGTTGAGCCAGATTTTCTAATTGTAGAATAGAAAATTTATTTTCTACTTTAGTTGAACAAATGTTCAACCAAGGAGGTATATTATGACAAAAAAACAAAAAAGAATGCTGAAAAATATTATCATTTCCCTCGTATGCTTTTTGGTTGTCCTTACCTTAGATAAGGTATTAAAATATGGCTTTAGTGAATCTTTTCCCTATGGGATTGCATCTATTATTCCTTCAAAAGAATTTGGATGGCTCTTACCCTTTTTCCTATATTTTTTGATCTATATTTTTATTGGTCATAATGTATTAAGAAAATCATTAATTCATATTTTGCATGGACAGGTATTTGATGAGAATTTCTTAATGGCTGTTGCAACATTAGGCGCATTTGGATTAGGTATCTATACAGGAATTACAAAGCATTCCCCAGATGGATTTGATGAGGCCTGTGCGGTATTACTTTTCTACCAGGTTGGAGAATGGTTTCAAAGCTATGCTATAGGAAAATCAAGAAAAAGTATTGCAAGCCTAATGGATATTAGACCAGATTATGCAAATCTATTAGAAGAGGATGAAATTAAGGTAGTATCACCAGATATGGTTCCTTTAGGGGCTACTATTGTAGTAAAGCCTGGAGAAAGAGTGCCCCTAGATGGTATTTTATCCTTTGGTGAATCTAGCTTAGATATGAGAGCGTTAAATGGGGAATCCATGCCGCATGATGTAACTGTAGGAGATAGTATTATTTCTGGTGCCATTAATTTAAATAGTACAATCCATATTAAGACGACAAAGGAATATGGTGAATCCACAGTAAAAAAGATCTTGGATTTAGTAGAAAATGCTTCATCTAAGAAGTCTAAGAGTGAAGCATTTATTACGAAATTTTCAAAATATTATACCCCAATTGTAGTAATCCTTGCCTTAGCTTTAGCCATTATCCCACCGGTTATTTATACATTCTTAGGAAATTATAATACATGGGCTACTTGGATTTATAGAGCCTTAAGCTTCTTAGTAGTATCCTGTCCTTGTGCGTTAGTTATTTCTGTTCCTATGTCCTTTTTTGCAGGCCTTGGTGGGGCATCCAAAAATGGTATTTTAATTAAAGGCTCGATCCACTTAGAAAGATTGAATTTGGCAAATGTATTTGTCTTCGATAAAACAGGCACCTTGACTAAGGGTAATTTTAAGGTTTTTGATATATATCCTAAGGAAAAAAGGGATGAAATATTAAGGCTTGCCGCTATAGCTGAGGTAGATTCGAATCATCCTATCGCAAAATCTATTGTAAGTGAATATAATAAAGAAATTGAGAAGGGCTACACTCTTTTAAATATAGCTGGCAAGGGTGTTGTTGCAAAAAAGGATAAGAATATTATTTTATGTGGGAATCATAAGCTTATGGAGGAATATAATATTCCTGCAGTAGAAATAGATTCTATTGGTACTGTTGTACATGTAGCCCATAATAATGAATATTTAGGCTATATCGTAATTGTAGATGAGATTAAGGAAGAGGCTTATAGAACCATAAAATATTTGAATTCTATTGGAGCTAGAACAATTATGCTTACAGGCGACAACGAAAAAATAGCTTTACATGTTGCAAAGGAATTAGGGCTAAAAGAATTTAGTGCGAATTTATTACCTGTGGATAAGGTTTTGAAGGTAGATGCTATCTTAGGTGAAAAGAAGAATAATGAATTATTATGCTTCGTAGGAGATGGTATTAATGATGCTCCTGTTTTGATGAAATCGGATATTGGTATTTCTATGGGTGGAGTTGGATCTGATGCTGCGATTGAGGCTTCGGATATCGTGCTTATGCATGATGATTTAGGAAGTATTGAGGTTGCCAAAAAAATAGCTAGAAAAACAATGCGTATTGTGTATGAAAATATTGTCTTTGCTTTGCTTATCAAAATCGTTATTTTAGTTCTTTCTGCCTTAGGAATTACGAATATGTGGATTGCTGTATTTGGCGATGTTGGCGTTGCAATTTTGTGCATTTTAAACGCAATGCGAGCAAATACAAAAGAATATAAATAATAAATTGAAGTTTGGCGCTATATTTTAGCGCCTTTTTTCTAAAGAAAAAGAGATATGAAAACGCTATAATGTCGATATGGAGAAAAAACACTTTTTTCTTTTAAAATGTTTGTGCTATAATATTTTTAGTAAAATAGTCAAATTTATGGAGGATAATTGAATATGGCTAAGAAAATTGTTTCAGATTTAGATGTTAAAGGCAAGAAGGTTTTAATCCGTGTTGACTTTAATGTTCCAATGAAGGATGGCAAGGTTGCTGATGATACTCGTATCAAGGCTGCATTACCTACTATCCAGTATGTTATTGAGAATGGTGGTAGAGCTATCGTTTTCTCTCATTTAGGACGTGTTAAGAGCGCTGAGGATATTAAGAAGAATGATATCACTCCTGTTGCAAAGCGTTTTGAGGAATTAATCGGTAAGCCAGTTAAGTTTGTTAACGCAACTCGTGGTGCAGAGCTTGAGGCCGCTGCAGCTGCATTAAAGGATGGCGAAATCTTAATGTTCGCTAATACAAGAAATGAAGACTTCGATGTAGAAACAGGTAAGGAAGTTAAGCTTGAGTCTAAGAACAACGCTGAGCTTGGTGCTTACTGGGCATCTTTAGGTGATGTATTTGTTAATGACGCATTTGGTACTGCACACCGTGCTGCAGCATCTAATGTTGGTATTGCTTCTAACGTTAAGGAAACTGCTTCTGGATTCTTACTAGCAAAGGAAATTAAGTTCATTGGTGGAGCTGTAGATGAGCCAGTTCGTCCATATGTTGCCATTTTAGGTGGTTCTAAGGTTTCGGATAAGATTGGTGTAATCAATGCATTATTAGACAAGGCTGATAAGGTTTTAGTTGGTGGTGCTATGATGTTCACTTTCTTAAAGGCAGAGGGCTATGATGTTAAGGCATCTCGTTGTGAGGATGAGGAATTTGTTAATTTAGCAAAGGAATTATTAGCTAAGGCAAATGGTAAGATTGTATTACCAGTTGATGCAGTAGTTAATAAGGCATTCGAGGATGTTCCTGGTACAGCTAAGGCTATCGATGCATTCGAGGATGGCGATATGGGCTTAGATATCGGACCTAAGACATTAGAATTATTTGCTAAGGAATTAGCTGGTGCTAAGACTGTTGTATGGAATGGACCTATGGGTGTATTCGAAATGAAGAACTATGCTGCTGGTACAATTGGTGTATGTGAATTATTAGCTAATTTAACAGCTGAAGGTGCATCTACAATCATCGGTGGTGGTGATTCTGCTGCAGCTGCTGAGCAGTTAGGCTATGCTTCTAAGGTTAGCCATATCTCTACTGGTGGTGGAGCATCATTAGAGTACTTAGAGGGTAAGGTATTACCTGGTATTGCTTGCGTAGACGACAAGTAAGAATAAGTAATTAAAACTAATATTTTTCGGAGGATTGTAATATGCAAAAGATGATTGTTGTAAAAAGTACAGTAGGCTTACATGCAAGCCTTGCTGCAAAAATAGTAAAGGCTGCATCACAGTATTCTGTGGATATCCTTTTGCATTACGACAATAAAACAATTGATGTAAAATCTATTTTAGGTTTAATGTCATTAGCTGTTCCTAGTGGTGAAAATGTAATCATTGAAGCCAATGGTGATCAAGCAGAAGTTGCAATTAATGAAATTGCTGCTATCTTAAGTTAAAAAAATGAAAGAGGATTAAAAAATGAGAAAACCTATGCTTGCCGGAAACTGGAAGATGAATAAGACTAGAGATGAAGCTATCCAGTTCGTATTAGCAGTTGAAGGAAATCTTCCTGCAACAATTGATTGTGTAGTTTGTGCTCCTGCAATCATTTTACGTGACATCGTTAAGAGAGCGGATACTTTAAAGGTTGGCGCTCAGAACATGAACGAA
This sequence comes from Anaeroplasma sp., assembly GCF_034179385.1. NCBI lineage: Bacteria > Bacillati > Mycoplasmatota > Mollicutes > Anaeroplasmatales > Anaeroplasmataceae > Anaeroplasma > Anaeroplasma sp. The sequence goes on along the minus strand of NZ_JAXFPY010000037.1, from coordinate 1,619 downwards.
AATGAAAGTGGCGCATACACTGGTGAAATTTCTCCAGTTATGTTAAAGGATACTCAGGTTGAGTATGTAATTTTAGGCCATTCTGAAAGAAGAGCTTATTATAATGAAACAAACGAAAAGATCAATGCTAAGATTAAGAAGGCATTAGAATTTGAATTAAAGCCAATCGTATGTGTTGGTGAAGTATTAGAAGAGCGTGAGACTGGTAAGACTTACGATGTATTAAAGGAGCAGGTTGTTAAGGCATTCGAAGGCGTTGAAATTAAGAACCCTGAAAATGTAATCATTGCTTATGAACCAGTTTGGGCTATCGGTACTGGTAAGACTGCAACTACTGAGGTTGCTGAGGATGCATGTAAGTTCATCCGTGGCGTATTAGCTGAAATCTTCGGTAAGGACGTTGCTGAGGAATTAAGAATCCTTTATGGTGGATCTATGAAGCCATCTAACGTAGGTGAATTAATGAGCGAACCAGATATCGATGGTGGCTTAGTTGGTGGTGCATCACTTAAGGCTGATTCATTCATCGAGCTTTGCACAACTGCAGCTAAGGTTACTGCTTAATAAAATTTAGGAATCTTGGTTCTTTAAAAAACCGATGTATTTCATTGTGTTGAAATCATCGGTTTTTATTTATGGGTAAGCATACATTAATTATTGTCTCTTTTTATCTTTTCTGTAAGCCAAAATAGTGGCATGGAACTTCTTATTATTGGATCATTCAATACTAGACTGCAATGAGGATAACAAACATTTGATTGTTTAATTAATTTTAAAACTATGATATGATTAGTAGTGGAAGGATCATATATTTCATCTGATGATTCAACATCGATGTTTGAAATATAATCCAACCCTAATCTAGATATGGATTCTTTATCCATAAATAAAACTCCTTTCGTTAAGATGCTTACCCAAAAACATTATAACAAAGGAGTTATTTTTTTACACAACTATTACTTTAAAGCTTTTAATAAATAATTACACATCTTTTAATTTTAAAGCTAGTATACTACACATTCATTGTTTTAAATAATCGCATAAATTTGCCAATTTTCTTTTTTTCTTCCCTGAGTATTTTAATTATATGACATTCAGGTTATAATTAAATAAATTTAACGATAAAAGGAGTGAATAAAATGTCAGTAACTCTAAATCAAGGGTTGAAGCCATATCAAGAATCTATTACTCATGAAATAGGTTCATTAAAAACTAGAGTAAACCTATGCCCATCTGCGTCTAATATTATAGTAGAAATTCCTCTTTTTAAGACATTAGGCGTAAGTGTTATGTCACCTTCTTTAGTCTATAATTATCAGTTAAGAGGTAGTGTAGGAATATTTAGGGGAGTTAAATTCAACTATTTTCCAACACTATATAAGGATGGAGATAATTTCTATATTACTAATCCTGATGGGACTATAGATTCATATAATGGATATAATACTATAAATCCTGAAACAAATTCATATGTATACTATTCCTATGCTGGTAGGGATTATTATATCTTAAAAGATAAATATGATAATAAAATAGAATACTTAGATTATAATTATAGCCTTCCTTATCGAATTTTATATAAAGATGGAACTACACTTACAATTACATCATCTTCGAAT
>NZ_JAXFPY010000013.1:0-29883 GCF_034179385.1 Anaeroplasma sp. | reverse complement strand
ATTTTCAAAGAAAAGGTCTGGTGGCGATGGCAAAGTGGACACACCTGTTCCCATCCCGAACACAGAAGTTAAGCACTTTTACGCCGATGGTAGTACGTTCGATCGTGCGAGAGTAGGAAGCTGCCAGGCTCTCTCTTTGATTTAAACACCCTAGTGGTGTTTTTTTTGTTTTATTAGTAAATTTAAAACTCTATTTATTATTACTAATAGTATATACTTGTATTAAGTAGGAGTGAAAAAATTGTACATATAACTCTCCTTAAACTTCCTCCATTATAGCAAATAGTATATTAAAGAAAGAATATTGTTCTTTTAATAAGAAACATAGTTTGTTATAATGAATACAAATTGTAAAAATGGGGTGATGTTATGATTGAAGTTAAAGATTTAACAAAGGAATTCAAAAAGCCAATACGTAAAGAAGGCGTATTTGGTATGTTTAAGACCTTGTTTTCAAGAAAATATGAAACTAAGATTGCTGTCAATCATATAAATTTTACTATTCATGATGGTGAAATTGTTGGCTACATTGGTTCTAATGGAGCAGGTAAATCAACCTCCATTAAAATGATGTGTGGTATTTTAACCCCAACGAGTGGTAATGTTTTAATTGATGGTATTGAACCGAATAAGAAAAGAAAGCAAGTAGCATCAAAGATTGGAGTTGTCTTTGGCCAAAAGACACAGCTTTGGTGGGATATTCCTTTAATTGAAAGCTTTAAGGTATTAAAGGATGTATACCAGGTTAGTGATAGTGATTATAAAGAAAGATTAGAATTCCTAAGTGAAACTTTAGGGTTAGCTGAATTTATGAATCAACCAGTAAGAACACTATCCCTAGGTCAAAGGATGAGAGCGGATCTAGCAGCAAGCTGGCTACATAATCCTAAAATTTTATTCTTAGATGAGCCTACCATTGGTCTTGATGTATTAGTTAAAGAGAAAATAAGAAAAGCTATTAAAACAATGAATCAAAAATATCATACTACAGTAATCCTAACTACTCATGATATGCAGGATGTAGAAGATTTATGTAGTCGTGTAATTATGATTGAAAAAGGGAATATCATTTATGATGGACCACTAAAAGATATTAAATATCGTTTTGGTGATTTAAGAACATTAATGATAAAAACAAAAGAACTTTATAATCTAGATGACTTAAATACTTTTGATAATAAAGTAGAATATTCTATAAATGAAGATTCTATTGTATTACAGTTTAATGCGGATAAGTTAGATATTAAAGAAGTAATAGATTATTGCTTCCATGAGTTAGGGGCATTAGATTTAAAAATTTCTGAAATCTCCATTGAGGATGTTGTAAAGAACTTACTTGCGGAGGCAGAAAAATGTTAAGAAAGTATAAGCCCTTCTTGAAAGCGGGTGCGATGAACGCTTTTGCGTACAAATCCGCAATCTTCACATGGCTATTCATTTCTATATTACAAATCCTTTGTGTAGTATTCTTATGGGTTGCAGTATATCAAAATAGCCCTGATGGAATGGATTCTATAATTAATGGATTTACATTTAAAGAAATGATTGTCTATACTGTGTTTGTAAATATTTTTGGCTTTGCAACACTAGGTGGAGATACCTTATTTATTATTAATGAGGATATTAAAAAAGGAACGATAGATTTGGCTTTCACAAAGCCAATATCCTATCGTTTAAGATTATTATCTGAAAACTTAGGTAATTTATTTGCAGTAAATTTAATGATAGGAATTCCTGGATTTATTATCGCATTTATTGTATTTGCATCCATTGGATTTATAAGCTTTACTCCTGTAAGCCTTTTAATTTCTATTGCTTTATTTATATTAGCTCAGGTTATTGCAAATTTATTAAATGATACGATATCTTATATTTGTGGTGTATTATGCTTTTACACCTCATCTGGTTGGGGAATTAATCAAGCTAAAGAAGTAATCGTTAGCTTTTTATGTGGTAGATTATTACCCCTTGCATTCTTCCCAGGTATCTTTGGTACAATTATAGGGTATCTTCCTTTTGCAGGTATATCTTATTATCCAGTTTTAATTCTAATTGGTAAGGTAGATGTATTAAAATCTATCCACTATGTAGGATTTTCTTTATGCTGGTTAATCTTATTAAATATTTTTGCTAAGCTATTATTTAATCATGCTAGCAAAAAAATTACGGTACAGGGAGGATAGAAATGTTACGCTACATTCATTTATATTTTTCCTATATGAAAAGATCCTTTATATCTCGTATGGAATATAAAAAGGATACCTTCATTGCAATGATGGGCTTTTTCATTGAAAATGCCGCATCTATTGCAAGTATATATTTTATTGTTAATTCTATACCATCTTTAAATGGATGGAGTATTTGGCAGGTTGGTTTTTTATATGGCTTTGTAATGATTCCAAGAGGAATTGACCATATGTTTACAGATGAGCTCTGGAGACTTGCCTACTTTAGAGTAAGAAATGGAGATTTAGATATGTATTTCTTAAGACCTATTCCAGTCTTATTCCAAGTACTATCAGAAACCTTCCAGCCAGATGCTTTTGGTGAATTAATCGTTGGTACAGTGATGCTTGTAATATGTGGAATAATGTCAGAAGTACAAGTTACATTCTCTATGGTATTATTATTTATAGTTGCAAGTATTTTTGGTGCAATCATTATTACATCCTTAAAAATACTTACAACATCCTTCTCATTTACAATGAAAAGAAGTGGACCATTAGTTCAAGTAGTATATAATTTTATGGATTATGTTAAATATCCAATATCTATATTCCCAAATATTATTAAGAATATGTTATTATTTGCAATACCATTTGGTGTATTTATTTCACTACCAGTAGATACAGTATATTTCAATTCATATAATCCATATTTATTAATGTTATGGATTATAGGTGCTGCAATAGTGTTTGCAGTAATATCTGTACTTGTATGGAAGCTAAATGAAAGAAAATATGAATCAACAGGAAGCTAAGAGAAATCTTGGCTTTTTTGCATTTTCACTTTAAATTTCTTTAATAATGCTATGCATTATTGAAATCATAATGAAATTATTCTATAATTGTTATAAAATTGTATGGAGGTATTTTAATATGGGTTTAATTAAAGCCTTTGTTGGCTCATTAAATAGTACATTTGCTGACCAGTGGAAGGAGTATTTCTATTGCGAGTCTTTACCTGCAGATGTTTTAGTATCTAAGGGTACAAAGAAGACAAGCTGGAGATCTTCAAATACTAGAGGTAGTGAAAACATTATTTCAAATGGTTCAAGGATTGCCGTTGCTGATGGACAATGTATGGTTGTTGTTGACGATGGTATGATTGTAGAATTTGCTGCAGAGCCAGGTGGATATATTTTTGATAAGTCTACTGAAACTTCTGTATTTGCTGGTTCCTTCGGCGAAAGAATCGGAGGTTTCTTTAAAACTATTGGTAGACGTTTTACTTATGGTGGTGATGCAGGTCATGACCAAAGAGTGTATTATTTTAACACAAAGGAATTAATGGACAATAAATTTGGTACTGCCAATCCAGTTCCATTCCGTGTTGTAGACAATAATGTTGGTTTAGATATTGATGTTTCTGTAAGATGTAATGGTGTATTCTCTTACAAGATTACTAACCCAATCCTTTTCTATCAAAATGTTTGTGGTAATATTGAAAAAGATTATACAAGAAACAATATAGATAGTCAGCTAAAGACTGAATTTATCAGTGCTTTACAGCCTGCCTTTGGTAAGCTTTCCGCAATGGAAATGAGACCAAATCAGATTGTTGCACATATTCCTGAATTATGTGAGGCTATGAACGATGCCTTAACGGAAAAATGGAGAGATCATAGAGGTCTTGAAATTGTTTCTATCGCCTTAGGCTCTGTAACATTACCTAAGGAAGATGAAGAATTAATTAAGGAATTACAGAGAAAGAATGTTCTTGCAAGAAACCCAGGTATGGCTGGTGCTACATTAGTTGAGGCTCAGGCTGAAGCTATGAAGGCAGCTGCAGGTAACGCAAATGGTGCAGCTATGGGATTCTATGGATTAAATATGGCTGCAAATGTTGGTGGAATGAATGCTCAAGGATTCTATAATATGAATCAGCAGCAACAAGCACAGCAGGAGAGGCAAGCACCTCAGGGTGGTTGGACTTGTCCGAACTGTGGAAAGACTACAACAGGTAAATTCTGCCCTGAATGTGGCACACCAAAGCCACAATCTGACGGCTGGACTTGCCCTAAGTGCGGAGCACATGCAACAGGTAAATTCTGCCCTGAATGTGGTACTCCAAAACCACAGGCTGATGGCTGGACTTGCTCTTGTGGTACATTAAATAAGGGTAAATTCTGTGCAAACTGTGGTAAACCAAAACCAGCAGGAACTCCAAAGTATAAATGTGATAAGTGTGGATGGGAGCCAAAGGACCCAACAAATCCACCTAAATTCTGCCCTGAATGTGGCGATTTATTCGATGAAAAGGATAAGCAATAAAATATAAAAAGCCTCTAAAAAAGGCTTTTTTATTAGAGAGGTATGTTATGGCTAATTTAGAATTTAAATGTCCTTGTTGCGGTGGGGCGTTAAATTTTGATAATCAATCTCAAAATATTGTCTGTCCATATTGTGATACAGATTTTACAGCTGAGGATTTAAAGGAATATACAGATGATATTGAAGAAAATGGAAAAGAAGATACTTCCTGGGATGAGTCAAAAATTCAAGCCTATACAAATGATGAAGTTAAAGGGATGAAGATTTATTCTTGTAATTCCTGTGGCGGTGAAATCATTTGTGAGGAAACAACATCATCAACAAGTTGTCCATATTGTGGAAATAATTTAGTAGTTTCTAGGGAATTAAGTGGAGATTTAAAACCAAATTACATTATTCCTTTTAAAAGAGATAAGGTTTTTGCTGAGAATGCACTAAAAAAATTCATCAGAAGGAGACCTTTATTACCAAGCTCTTTTGCTAAAACAAACACGATTCAAGAGGTTAAATCCTTATATGTTCCATTCTGGATTTTTGATGCTGATGTTAATGGTAGAGTAAGATTTGAAGGTACAAAAACAAGAACATGGACATCTGGTGATTATAGATATAAGGAAGTTAAGCATTATTCTGTAGTTCGCGATGGTGGTATCGGATTTACTCATGTTCCTGTCGATGGCTCAAAGAAGATGGAAGATCAATTAATGGAATCTATTGAACCATTTGATTTCAATCAAGCAGAAGAATTTAATGCTGCATATTTAGCAGGATATTCAGCCGATCGATATGATGTCTCAAAGGAAGAAACCTTTGGTAGAGCTACTACTAGATTTAGACAGGGTACTGAAGCAGCATTTAGAAGAGATATTCATGGATATGATACCCTAAAGGTAACAGAATCTATTTTACAATTCTCTAATACGGAAGCAAGATATGCTTTATATCCAGTATGGCTATTACATACAAAATGGAAGGATAATCCTTTCTATTTTGCAGTAAATGGTGAATCAGGCAAAATTGCTGGAAATCTTCCAGTTTCTCCATTAAAGTTTGCATTATTCCTATTATTATTCTGGCTTATTTTTGGTGGAGCAATTTTTGGTATTGCATTTGCCATAAGTGCAGAAGGATTTGAAATACCTTTATTTGTAGGCATTGGTGTTGGCTTAATTATCGCAATTGCGATTATGATTTTATGGCGTAGAAAGATGAAAAATGTTCGCTTCCAATACGGAGCGGCACATTATGAAAAACCAGGTAGCTTGAGAATCGATAGAAGAAAAGATATCTATTTATACAAAAAAGTTACATGTACTAAAATTTCATCTTCAAACTCAAAGAAATAAGGATTATGCAGGTTTTTCCTGCGTTTTCTTTTTTTCTTGTTTCAAAACATACTATAAAATGGTATAATTTTTCATGGGGTGTATGAAATGGAAAGAGAAAAAAGAGGCTTTACTTCACCAAGTAAGCTAAAAGCTGCAATTGTATATGTCTTTATGGTTTTTATTGGCTCAACATTATTATCCATATTGATTAGTATGATTGTTGCTTCTTCAAGAGGACTTGATGCCAATGCTGTAGCAAGTAGCTTCTTTGACAATAGTAATGCTACAAAAGAGATTATGGATTGTCAAATCGTTGGACAAGGCTATGGTAATTTCTTGGGCTATTTCATTTCCCTTGCTGCAATTATTCTATGGATGAGAAATGATTTTATAACAGATTATAATTCCTTAATGGAAAACAAGAAGAAATCCTTTATTTTGATTCCAATTCTTGCAGTATCCTTTGCAGGTGTCGCTATACTTATCGATTATTTATTCGGTCTAGGGATTCCTGAATCGGACAATCAATCTACTATAGTTTCCCTATTAATTTCAGATGCAAGAATACCTATGATTCTTTCTACCGTACTCTTTGCACCTATTGTTGAGGAAATGATTTATAGAAAAGCAATATTTAGTGTTATGAGACAGTTTAATCTTCCTTTAGCATATGTAACGTCTATTGTATTATTTTCCTTACCTCATATGCTCTCCTCTTCATCGAGAGTAGGTATTTGGTTTTTACAACTAGTTCCATATGCTTTATGTGGCGGTTTATTATGCTTTGTATATCATATTTCAGGTTATAACGTATATGCATCTATTGCAGCTCATATGTTGAATAATCTTATTGCTGTTATTTTAGTATTATCTAGGGGGTTTTAAATTATGTATTGTAAAAATTGTGGAAGCATATTACAAAATAATGCGAACTTTTGTCATGTTTGTGGAACAAAGGTAGATCTTGAGGATATCTTTGATGCTAAAGAGGAAGAAAATTCAAATCCTTTTGAGGCAGAAGAGATTACTCAAGAAGAACCAAAGGAAGAAAAGGATACCTTTAAAGAGGAACCTAAACAAACAAGCTATATTTATGGTGGCTATTATGGATATCAAGTAGACCCTGAGGAACAAAAAAGGCAGCAGGAGACTCTTTTAAGAAGAAGATCCTTTGTGTCAAGCTTAATTGGAACTATCGGTTCCTCTGCTTTATCCATCCATTCAGCACTAAACTATTTCTTTAATATTTTCTTACTGAATAGTCAATATAATACTGGCATTATTGGATATGATGTTTATCTTGAAGATGCAGCCCAGGTTTTAACATCTACAGGGATATATTTATTCTTAGCGATGCTAATGGGTTCTGTTTTAGGTATTATTGGCTTAGTTGCATCGAATAAAAGTAAAAATAAAAAAGGAATGATATTTGGTATAATTGCTGTAGTAGTTGCTGTAATTGCATTAGCATTTTCCATTTTATGCTTTATATATAGATCAAAGATTGTAGGTGCTTAAAATGAAAGAATTTAATTTCAAAGATTATAAGAAAAATGTATTTACAGAAATTAATGATACATGGGGAATTATTGTTGCAGGAGATAAAAATACAGGATTTAATGGTATGACTGTATCCTGGGGTGGTCTTGGAATCCTTTGGCATAAGCCCGTTGCTTATATCTTTGTAAGACATTCTAGATATACTCATGAATTCCTAGAAGATTCTAAATCTATTTCTATTTCTTTTTTATCAGACGAATACAAAAAGGCTAAGGGTGTATTTGGTTCTTTAAGTGGAAGAACTATCAATAAATTTGAAAATACTGGATTAACTCCAAAATATGATTCTGATACAAATACTTACTATATTAAGGAAGCAGATACTGTATTCTTACTTAAGGTAATTTATCAGACAGAAATTAAAGAGGAAGGAATTCCAGCCTCTGTTATGGATAGATTTTATCCAACTAAGGATATGCATACTATGTATGTATGTGAAGTTTTAAAATGCATGGAAAAATAATGTGAAGACATCTTTATTTGATAAAGAAAATCTATTAAAAAGTGGTTATCTCAAATTTCGAGATAACCACTTTTTCTATAGATTAATTATTTGAATCATCATGTTTTAGAATAGGAGAATATAAATCTACCCTTCTGTCTCTAAATACACCCCAAGAATATCTTTTCTTTTCAATTTCATCTAAATCAAAGGTATGAAGAATAAATCCTTCCTCAGTCCTATTTAATTCCTCTACCTTATTTCCTTCCTCATTCGCAATAAAGGAAGAGCCGAAGAAGGTCATAGAGGAATCTCCTTCAACCTCAGTACCAATTCTATTGGATGCAATTACGGGCATAATATTTGCTGCAGCATGGCCACACATTGTATTTTGCCAATGCTCCTTTGAATCCTTAGGTAAAACAGGCTCAGAGCCAATTGCAGTTGGGTAGAATAGCATTTCTGCACCCTTTAGTGCAAGAATTCTTGCAGTCTCAGGGAACCACTGGTCCCAGCAAATCGCTGCTCCAACTCTACCATATTTTGTTTTAAACACCTTAAATCCTGTATCTCCTGGAGTGAAATAGAATTTTTCCTCATAGCATTCTCCAGTAGGTATATGGCTCTTTCTATATAAGCCTAAAACTGTACCATCAGCATCAATCATAGCTAAGCTGTTATAGAATACATTACCAGCTCTTTCAAAGAAGGATAGAGGTAATACAACATTATATTTCTTAGCAATTTCACTAAAATGCTTAATGTATGGATTATCTTTAAATTCATAAGCTAATTTAAAATAATCATAATTTTCCTTTTGGCAAAAATAAGGTGCCTCAAATAATTCCTGTAATAGAATAATATTAGCGCCAGCTTTAGCAGCCTTCTCAATCATTAAATCCGCCTTTTTAATATTGTTTTCAATATCCCATGTAATGGACATTTGTGTAGCAGCAACAGTTACTTTCATGATATTCTCCTTTAAATTTGCATAGTTATACAGTGGATATTACCACCAGATACTAATATATTTCTTGATTCAATTTGATATATTTTCTTACTTCCTTTATAGAAATTATTTAATATATCATATGCTTCTTGATCTTCCTTAACATTAAATTTTGGAAGAATGATAAAATCATTACCCATATAGAAATTTACATAGGAGGCTGCAAGCCTATCCCCCTCAAGCCTTGGCTTTGCTCCATCAATAGGCTTTATTTTTAAAGCCTCATCCTTAGTTAATCTTAAATATGGATTTGGAATATTTACTAAAATTACATTAATTTTATTACCTAATGCGGTAGTTTCATTTTCTAATATCTTCTTAGCTTCCATACTCCATTTATATTGAATATCCTCTTTATCCTTACTTGAGGCAAGTAAAATAGTATTTTCATCTAAGAAGCAAGCCATATTATCTACATGCTCATTAGTTTCATCATTATATATTCCATGAGGAATCCATAATACCTTATCAATATTTAGCATTTCCTTTAAATGATTTTCAATTTCTATTTTACTCAAATTAGCATTTCTACCTTTAGATAGTAAGCATGCTTCTGTAGTAAGTAATGTTTTAAACCCGTTTGTATGGATAGAACCACCCTCTAATATAAAATCCTTATCGCTATAAAATTCTATATTTAGCATATTTGCAAGCTTTTCCCCTAAGAGATTATCATCCTCCCAAGAGGAGTATAAGCCATCAATCTTACCACCCCAAGCATTGAAGCCAAAATCAACAGCTCGAATAGAGTTATCCTTTTTTAAAAAGATTAAGGTATTATCTCTTGCCCAGGAATCATCATAATCTAGCTCATGTATCGATACATTTTCCATATGTAAGGAAGAAATATCATAGGAAACCTTAGGGCTTTTTATGACATATACATGCTCATGATGCGCTATTTTAGATATTATATTTTTGAATTCGTCAAATGCCTTTAACCCTTTATCCTCCCAAGTATCCTCCCTATAAGGAAGAAGAATAATGGTTCCTTCATGCTTTAGGCCTTCAAAGGGAAATATAAAGTTATCCTTTTTTGGATTAGTCATCGAATTTATCCTCCACTGCACCTCTATTTGCTAAATATTGATCATAATCAACAGTAGAAACCGTTAAATCATCATAATCCATCAATACTGTTGCGTTGGTCTTTTTATATTGCTTAATGCGATCAATAATGGATTGATCGAATACCTCTCCTGGAATAATTAGAGGAATTCCTGGAGGGTAAATCATAATAGATTCCTTTGAAATTAATCCTAAAGCATCATCTAAAGGAACTCTTTTTAGTGGTGCTTGGTATGCAACTCTCGGACGCATTACCATCTTAGGGAATGGGGAATCATAATGATATTTCGGGTAGGTTCTATCAGAAACATAATATTTCGTAGATATATCCTTTAATGCAGCAATCAGATTATCTAAATGAAGCTTTTTTGTACCAATGGCTAAAATACCTAAAATAACATATTGCTCAGCTAGCTCCATTTGTACATTGTATTCATCTCTTAAAATGTTATATAATTCAAATCCATTTATCGTTAAGCTTTCAAGCTCAATAACAAGCTTTGTATTATCGTATGCATATTCACCATTGCCAATAAAATAATCATTACCTCTTGCCTTAAATCCTGGAATCTTATTGATTTCATCTCTAGCGTAATCACCAAGCAGAAGAATTTCATCCAGTTTATCCTTACCATGAATAGCCATATATTTTCTTGCGCTATCTAAGGAGGCAATAAGTAAATTCGAAGGAGAAGTAGTATTGACAACCATTAAAGCCTTAAATATATCATAATGGCTGACCCTATTTCCCTTTCTAAGTAAGATAGATGCTTGTGTCAATGCACCAGCAGTCTTATGCATCGATACGGCAGATAAATCAAAGCCTGCATCCATCGCAGAAATTGGTAAATTCTTAGTGAATCCTAAATGAGCACCATGTGCCTCATCCGCAAGACATAGCATACCATTCTTATGGGCAAGCTTAGATAATTCCATCAAATCATTTACTGCACCAAAATAGGTAGGATTAATTACAAAGATTGCCTTTGCATTTGGATGCTTTTTAATGGCATTTTCATAATCTACGATTCTAGGCTGATTGGATATTTCCAAATTCTTATCAAAGGAAGGCATTACAAAAACAGGAATTGCTCCGGCAATAATTAACGCATTAATTACAGATTTATGTACATTTCTTGGTAAAATGATTTCCTCATGAGCCTTAACGGTTGCCATAATCATAGCAAGTATTCCACTTGAGGTACCATTGATTAAAAAGAAGGCCTCATCTGCGTTATAGCAATCTGCAGTTAGTGCTAAAGCCTCACGAATGACTCCACTAGGGTGATTTAGATTGTCAAGCCCTCTTGGTGCGTTGACATCCGCAGTATAGGTTAATTCACCCACAAAATCCTTAAAATCATTTTCTGCATTACCCATATGGTGTCCTGGAACATCAAAAGGAGATATTCCATCCTTGATATATGACTTTAATGCATCTAAAAAAGGAGTTTTATTCTGATCCATTTTAAATTCCTTCCCATAGATATTAAAAATATCTATATCATGTATAATAAACAAAGTAATTATAGATTAAAATTCGGAAAAATCAATATGTTTTAACTATTTTTTGAATATTATTTTATACAAAAGAGAAGCAGAAAAAAAGATTATCTTTCTCGATAATCTTTTAAGCGCTAAATTTGTTTTTAATTTCGCTAGCAAGAAGTATTCTATCCTTGCCTAAAACATAGGAAAATTCATCTAAAATAAGCTTTTCTCCATCTCTCATGCATTGCTCATCAGATACATGAAGCTTTCTACCTTTATTCTTTAATCCTAAAGCATGTGTATGGATGCTTTTCATCATCTGTAAGATTTCTTTTCTATTGCCTGCTTTAATAATATCTCCGAATTCTTTCTTTCTTTGATTGTCATTTTCAATCCAAATCGTTTCTAAAAATGGAATCTCTTCAATAATAGCTTCAATTTCATTTGAAGGAAGTAAGGAATGAATTCTAGATAGCGTAATAGGGTTTTCTGCGGGTACTGTAATTTTTGTTTTTGTATCACTTAATGGTACCAAAACAAAATATTTTGTATTAACCCCATTGAAGAATCGTTCCGTTTCTTCAGTGATTGTACAAATTCCATAAAGGGTATAAATTACAATATTCCCTACACTATACATTTTTCTCACTCCTTCCAAAAAGTACTTATTATACTCTAATTATAACACCAAATCAATAAAAAATCTAATTTTTTTTAAAATGAAATATTTTGTTTTATTTTGGGTTGTTATATAATGATTAAGGAGTGGTGAAAACATGAGGATAGATAACTATAATGATTTCAAAAAATTCATAGAAAATTTAAATACAAAGCCTAGATTATTGCTTCATGCATGCTGCGCTCCATGCTCAAGTCATTGTCTTTTTTTATTGGAAAAATATTTTGATATTACCATTTATTATTCGAATGATAATATCTATCCAAAGGAAGAATTTGACTTAAGATTAAATGAAATAGAAAGCTTTACATCAAAGCTACCCTTCCCTGTTAAGGTATTATCTAGTGGATATAATCCAGAGGACTACAATAAGGCAGTAGAAGGATTCGAGTCCTTAGGTGAGAAAAGCACTAGATGCTATCAATGCTATTTGGAAAGATTAGAAAAAACTGCAATAAAATGTAAAATGGAAGGCTATGATTATTTTACAACAACCCTATCGATATCTCCTTATAAGATTTCTAGGTGGATTAATGAAATAGGAAATAATTTGGCTATAAAATATGGCATCCAATATCTATATTCTGATTTTAAAAAGGAAAATGGATACAAGCATTCTATAGAATTATCTAAGGAATATGGATTATATAGACAGGATTATTGTGGATGTAAATACTCCATTAAAGAAATGGAGGACAAGAAGAAAAATGAAAACAAGATTCAATTATAAGGTTCATAAAGATTCTTCCTTAAGAGAATATTTATTATCCTTTTATTTGTCAAAAACAAAGATTTATAAGCTATTTCAGAATAAATGTGTCTTTGTCAATGGTGAGGTAAAAAATGAAGGTTATAAGCTTAAAAAGGATGATATTGTATCTATAGATTATGATGAAGAAATTGATCTAAAGCCTATAGATAAGGATTTAGATATTGTTTTTGAAAATGAATATTTCCTAATCGTCAACAAGCCATCTGGAGTTATCATTCATTCAGAGGATGAAGAAACATTATCGAATTATGTCGCTGGATATTATAAAAAAATGGGCTATCATTTAAGTATAAAATATGCGCATAGGCTAGATAGAGATACTACAGGTATCATCGTATACTGTAAGGATATGCTCACGCATGCCTATATGAACTATTATATTTCTACGCATGATATTAAAAGAGAATATAGATGCTTAGTTTTAGGATATCCTAAGGAGGAATATGGAAGATTAACCTATCCAATAGGTACAAATAGGCATGAGAATTCAAAAATGGTAGTTTCCAAAAATGGTAAGGAAGCTATCACGAATTTTAGAGTATTATATAAATATAAGGGTTATTCCTTAGTTAAGGTCATTCTAGAGACCGGAAGAACCCATCAAATAAGGCTTCACATGTCTCATTATGGTAATCCGTTACTTGGAGATTTATTATATGGAGGGCAACAAAATAGAATAAAAAGAGTTGCTTTACATAGCTATAAAATAGAATTTATTGACCCATATTCAAAAGAGATGAGATCCTTTATTTGTGATGTGCCTTTTGATATGAAAAGGCTCATTAAGGAGGAATCCTAATGAAAAGAAAATTATTATTTTTATTATTGCCATTAATCCCTATTGTAATAGGTATTATCTTTGCGATTTATTATTCTATACCAAGATTAGAATATATCTATAATGAAGAATATAACGGATATTTAGTGTCCTATGCTTATGGAGATAATAAGGAATATGAAATTCCAAGTAGCTATAAGGGTATGAATGTTGTAGGATTTTCTACAAGAGCATTCTATAGACATCATAACCTAGAAAGAATTACCTTTGAAAAGGAAGAAAATATCCGATTTATAGGTAGACTATCCTTTTCGGAATGTGAAAACCTAAAAGAAATATCTATAAGGTATGCAAGTATAATAGAGAAGAATGCCTTCGCATTAGATTTTTCCTTAGAAAAAATAGAATTAGAGGCTAAAAATATTGGAGGTAGTGCATTTTTTGAATGTAGATCACTTAATGAGGTTACCCTAAATATGGGAGTAGAATCCATTGGAAGCTATGCCTTTGGTGGATGTACAAGCCTTAAAGAATTACAAATTCCAAAGAGTGTATATAACATCTATGATCATGCATTTAATCGCTCTGGGTTAGAGGTATTAAATGTACCATTAAGCTTATCAAGCAATGCTTATTTAAAATCTTTAGATTATGTAAAATATTATTAGGAGGGCATCATGGAACGAAAGCCAATTTTAATTTTAATTGCAGGTGGTACTGCAAGTGGTAAAACGACGGTAGTAGATAAGATTATTAAATCCTTTCAAAATAAGGATGTATCTGTAATCTGTATGGATAATTATTATAAGCAAAGGGATGAATTAACATTCGAGGAAAGAAAGAGAATTAATTATGACCATCCAGATGCTATCGATATGGATCTATTAAAAATGCATATTCGTGCACTTATGGATAATAGAAATATTGATTGTCCTGTTTATGATTTTGCTAATCATAATAGAGATAAAACAAAAAGCATTAAAATTAACCCTGCAAAGGTTATCATCATCGAAGGTATTTTGGCATTATATGATCCGGATATAAGAGCCTTAGCGGATATCCAAATCTTCGTTGAATCGGATGCAGATGTTCGTTTCATCAGAAGATTAAAAAGAGATATGGAGGAGCGCGGAAGAACATTGGATAATGTAATTAGCCAATATTTAACAACAGTTAAACCAATGTATGAGGCGTATGTAGTTCCTACAAAAAGATTTGCAGATATTATTATTCCTAATGATACAAAGCATGATATAGCAATAGATATTCTATCTACCAAGATTAAAGATATAATTCGTTAGAATAAATGTAATCCTTTATTGGAAATTAAGAGCAAAAGAAAAAAGCGACAAGAAATTTTTGTCGCTTTTCTTAATATCTTCCCTTACTTAATATCCTTTACGAATGCCTTATAAGCTAAATAAGCCTCATAAACATCCACCTTAGATACAACCTCGCATGGAGCATGCATAGATAATACAGGTACACCAGCATCCATTACATGCATGTTTTGGTTACCCATGATGTAGGCGATAGTTCCACCTCCACCAACATCAATTCTACCAAGCTCTGCCGTTTGATAGTTAATATCATTATCATCCATTACCTTACGTACATCTCTTACGAATTCAGCAGAAGTATCGTTGCATCCAGATTTACCTCTTGCGCCTGTGTATTTATTGAAGGTAATACCGTTACCTAAGTATGCAGCATTCTTAGCCTCAAATACAGAAGGGTAAAGTGGATCATAGCCAGCAGAAACGTCACTAGAAAGCATTCTAGTATTAGACATTGCACGTCTTAGCTTTAAATCATTATAGCTTCCTTCCTTTGCAATCATTTCAGCGATAACAAGAGAATACCACTTGGACTCTGCACCGGTTGCACCTATAGAGCCAACCTCTTCCTTATCCACTAAATAAGCACAAATGGTTCTTTTAGAAGTAGAAGAGTCTAAGATTGCACGTAAGGATGTATATGCACATACTCTATCGTCATGACCATAGCCAATAATCATAGAGCGATCAAGCCCTAAATCTCTTGCAGGACCTGCAGGGACGATTTCTAATTCTGCAGATATAAAATCTTCCTCCTCGATATCATATTTATCCTTTAATAGCTTTAAGATATTTGCCTTAACCTGATCCTTTTCCTCACCCTGAATAGGCATATGACCAATCGTTAAATCTAAATCCTCTCCATCAACTGTCTTAGCTGCAGGCTTAGATAGTTTATCTTGTGCTAGGTGTGGCAATAAATCTGTGATACATAATACAGGATCTGTATCATCCTCACCAATATTAACCTCAACTGTGATACCATCCTTTTTGCATACAACACCATGAATCGCAAGATTTCTTGCAACCCATTGATACTTTACGATACCACCATAGTAGTGTGTATCTAGCATAGCAAATCCATTCTTTTCATATAATGGATTTTGTTTAATATCTAATCTTGGAGAATCAATGTGAGCACCTAAAACATTTAAACCATTTTCAAGTGGCTCCTCACCTATGATAAATACACAAATATTCTTTTCTCTATTTGTTGCATATACCTTATCACCAGGCTTTAATGTTTCAAATTCACTTAATTCCTTAAATCCATATTTTTCTGCTAATTCAACACTGAATTGAACAGCCTCTCTTTCTGTTTTACATAAAGATAAAAATTCTTTATATTCCTCGTTGAATTTCATTAATTCAGAAAGCTTTTCGCCATCATATTTTTCCCAGGCATTTTTTGCGTACATATATAATTACCTCCATACATTTTATTATTATATCATAATAAAATATCGTTTTTAAAGTGGTAAATGCTATATCTTTATGGTATACTATAAACGTTTATAAATTTTGAAGCAAAGGAATGGTGATTGTCGTGGATGATAATAAGGAAAGACTTCAAAAGGTTATGGCTTCTTGCGGTGTTGCCTCAAGAAGAAAATGTGAAGAAATAATTAGCCAAGGTAGAGTTAAGGTAAATGGTAATGTCGTTTCTGAGCTTGGCACTAAGGTCTCTAAAAAGGATGTCATTGAGGTGGATGGTAAGGTCTTATTTAAGCAAGAGCATGTGTATTATGTATTAAATAAGCCTACAGGTTATTTAACTACCGTAAGTGATACCTTAGGTAGAAGAACCGTCATGGATTTACTTGATCCAGAAACAAAGAAAACGAGAGTTTTCCCTGTTGGTAGATTGGATTATGATACCTCAGGAGTATTACTTTTGACCAATGATGGTGAATTATCCTATAGGCTTACGAGAAGCCAAAAGGAAGTAGAAAAGGAATATCAGGTAAGAGTTAGTGGAATCATTGATCAGCCTGCAGTTACAAAGCTAATTAAGGGTGTTCTGATTGATGGAGTTATGACCAAAAGAGCTAAGGTGGAAATTTTAGAGCTCAATCGTAAAAATGATTCCTCACTTTTAACAATAACGATTACAGAGGGTAGAAATCGCCAAGTAAGAAAAATGTGTGAGACGGTAGGCTTTCTAGTAAAAAAGCTTAAGAGGGTATCCTTTGGCGGAGTTACCTTAGATGGACTTGGGGTTGGAGAATATAGGCCGTTAAAACCTCATGAAATAAAGAAATTATATAGTCTGTAGCATTTACAAAATAGATTATTTTGTGATAAAATAGTACAAGTAGAGGGTTGGACTTTAATATGAAAAATTTTGTTGTTGCCATTGATGGTCCTGCAGGTAGTGGAAAATCCTCCATATCAAAGCTCGTATGTAGTAAGCTTGGCTTTACGCATATTGATACAGGAGCAATGTACCGCGCAGTTACACTTGAGGCGTTGAAAAGAAAAATTGATGTAGAAAATGAAAACGAATATTCCTTTATCGATGAAATTGATGTCGTTTACAAGGATGGAAAGGTATTCTTAAATGGCGAGGATGTGAGCGGGTTTATTCGTACATCTGAAGTTACAAATAATGCATCAGCGGTTTCTAGGGTTAAGGCAGTAAGAGATAAGATGGTCGATTTCCAAAGAGAATGTAGAAATTATGGTAATATCCTAATGGATGGAAGAGATATCGGAACTGTTGTATTCCCTGATGCAGATTTAAAGGTGTTCTTGACAGCAACTCCTGAGGAAAGAGCAAAAAGAAGATGCAAGGAAAATGTTGCCTTAGGTGTTGAATCCGATTACAATACAATCTTAGAGGAAATCAAGGCAAGAGATTATAAGGATTCTAATAGAGCTATCGCTCCTTTAAAGAAGGCATGCGATGCAATTTTAGTTGATACAACAAATATGACAATCGATGAGGTTTGTCAAGAAATTTTAAGACTAATTAATGAGAGGTTGAATGAAAATGGAAAATAAGGATTTCGAAAAGTTATTGGAAGAAAGTTTTGAAAAGAAAATTAAAAAGGGAGATAAGGTAACTGGTGAAATTGTTTCCATCATCGATGATAAGACAATTGCTATTTCCTTAGGTCAATTTACAGAAGGTATTATGCATCTTGACCACTATACTAAGGATAAGAATGTAGAATCCTTTAAGGGCTTAGTTAATGTTAATGATACTATTGAGGCTACAGTTACATCTGTAACTGAGGAGCATATTTATTTATCTCATCTAAATCAGCTAGCTGAAGAAGAATTTAAGGCTTTTGAGGGCTTAAAGGATGAGGATTCCTTAATTAAGGTTACTGTTCAATCTCTGGCTCAAAATAATGCCGGATTCGTTTGTAAATATAATGGAGTACAGGCATTCTTACCTAAATCTTTAGCAGGCTCTGCAAAGGTTGGTGATACTCTAGAGGTTAAGATTATTGAGGTAGATGAGTCAAGAAAGAAGCTTGTTGTATCTCGTAAGGTAGTTGAACAAGAGGAATATCAAAAGAATCGTTTAGCTGAATATGAAAAAATCAATGTTGGTGATGTACTAAAGGGTAAGATTATCAAGGTTGAAAAATATGGCGCTTTAGTTAAATTTGAATATATTACAGGCTTACTTAAGGTTTCTGAGGTTAGCCATGATTTCATCGATATCACTAAGGAACTTACTGTAGGTGATGAAATTGAGGTTAAGGTATTAACTAAGGAAAACAACAAGCTTGAATTATCCAGAAAGGCTTTAGTAAAATCCAATTTCTGCTTATTTGCCGAATCTCATACTGTAGGTGAGGAAATCACTGGTAAGGTTTCTAACAAGCTTCCTGCTGGATTATTAATTGAGGTTGCACCTAAGGTTAAGGGTCTATTACATAGAAGTGAATATTCTCATAACCCTAACGATAATTATGCAAGCTTTGTTAAGATTGGCGATGAGGTTAAGGTTGCTATCCTTTCTATCGACTTAGAAAAGGAAAGAATTGCCTTATCCAGAAAGGCTTTAATGGATAATCCTTGGAAGGATGTTACTGCAAGTGTTGGGGATAAGGTTGAAATTACAGTTAACGAAATCGTTTCTAAGGGCTTAAGAGTTAGTGCCTTTGGCGTTGATGGCTTTGTACCTATTTCTGAGGCTTCTACAGAAAGAATTGATGATTTAACAAAATATTTCAATGTAGGAGATAAAGAAACTGCAGAGGTTATTGAAATTAACCCTAAGGAATGGAAGCTTAGATTATCTATTAAGAGAGTAAAAAGAGCTGAATTCGAAAAGGAATATGCAAAGCATATGAAAGCAGAAGATGCTACTACAACCATTGGTGATGTTGTAGCAGACGAATTAAAGAAATAAAATAATTTATTAAAATTGGTGGTGAATACTTATGTTACCTAAGGTGGCGATTGTAGGTAGACCAAATGTCGGTAAATCTACATTATTTAATCGTATCATTGGTACTAGATTATCCATTACTGATGATCAACCAGGTGTTACGAGGGACAGAATTTATTCTAAGGCATCCTGGCTTTCAAAGGAATTTTTCTTGATTGATACAGGGGGCATTGAACTTGGAGATGCTCCCTTTTTAACAGAAATAAAGGCACAAGCGGAAATCGCAATGGAGGAAGCGGATGTCATTATTTTTGTGGTTGATTGTCGTAGCGGAGTTACAGATGATGATACATATATTGCAAAGCTTCTCTATAGAACAAATAAGCCGGTCATTTTAGCTGTAAATAAGGTGGATGACCAGAAATTTAGAGAGAATATCTACGACTTTTACGCATTAGGCCTTGGTGAGCCGATTCCTGTATCCTCCTCTCATGGTATTGGTACAGGTAACCTATTAGACCAGGTGTTAGAATCCTTACCAAAGAAGACTATGGAGGAGAAGGATGATGCCATTCATTTTTGTATGATTGGTAGACCAAATGTCGGTAAATCCTCTTTGACGAATGCATTATTAAATGACAATAGAGTTATCGTATCTCCAATTGAGGGAACAACGAGAGATTCTATTGATACACGCTTTAAGGCATACGATAAGGAATATGTAGCTATCGATACTGCAGGCTTAAGAAAAAGAGGAAAGGTATATGAAAACATTGAAAAATATTCCGTCATTCGTAGTGTAGATGCAATCGGTAGAAGTGATGTTGTATTGTTACTTTTAGATGCCGGAACAGGCATAATTGAACAGGACCTACATGTAGGTCAATATATTGAAGAATACAATAAGCCTTGTATTATTGTAGTAAATAAGTGGGATCTTGTCGAAAAGGATTCTAAGACTATGCAAAAATGGATTGATGATATTCGTGGCTATTATAAATACTTAGACCATGCACCGATTGTTTTTTTATCCGCAAAGGAAAACAAGAGAGTACAAACTCTATTCCCAGCCATTAATCAGGCCTATGATGCATATCATAGAAGAATTCAGACTTCTGTATTTAATGATGTAATCATCGATGCTGTGCAAATGTTCCCACCAAGTGAATTTAATGGTGGAAAGCTTAAGGTTTATTATGGATCTCAGGTTGGTGTAGAACCGCCTACCTTTAGTTTATTTGTAAATGATCCAAAATTCTTACATTTCTCTTATAAGAGATATTTGGAAAATCAAATTCGTAAGAATTTTGATTTCTTCGCAACCCCAATTAAAATTGAATTAAGAAAGAGGGACTAATTATGAATGTTTCCATTTTAGGTGGAGGTGCTTGGGGTACAACCTTAGCACAGACATTAACAGATAACGGCAATTTCGTTGTTATCCGTGACATCAATCCTGATTTTATTGATAAAATCAATCAAGAGCATGTACATCCATTCTTTGGAATGTCTATTCCTCAAACCATTCGTGCGACATTATCCTTATCAGAAACCTTGGATTTTTCGGATGTTGTTGTACTTTGTGTGCCTACAAAGGCTATGCGTATGGTATTAAAGGAAGCGAATACATTATTAAAAAGAAAAACTCTATTCATCAATGTAAGTAAGGGTATCGAGCCTGAAACGTCCTTGAGAGTTTCAGAAATTGTAGAAGAAGAAATTGATGAAAAATTTTTAAAGGGTTATGTTGCATTATCCGGCCCATCTCATGCAGAGGAGGTTATCCTAAGAAAGGCAACAGCGCTTGTTGCTGCATCAAAGGATTTAGAATTAGCCTCCTTTGTACAAAAGCTATTCTCGAATGAAAAATATATGAGAGTATATACATCGGATGATGTTATCGGTGTTGAGGCTGGTGGTGCAATGAAAAACGCCATTGCGATTGTTTCTGGAGTTGCATCTGGTATGGGACTTGGAGAAAACGCAAGAGCTATGCTCATCACAAGAGGTATTAAAGAAATTGTTTCTATTGTTCTTTCTTTGGGAGGCAAGATGGAAACCGTTTATGGTTTATCTGGCATTGGAGATTTAATTGTTACTGCATCGAGTATGAATTCAAGAAATTTCCAATGTGGATTAAAAATCGGTAGAGGTATGTCTGTGGATATGGCTATGGGCTCAATCGTACAGTCGGTTGAGGGTGTTCGTGCCATTCATGCGGGCCATGAAATTGGTATAAAATATAATTTAGAGCTACCAATTATCGATGAAGCATATCAGGTTGTGGAAGGAAAGCTTTCAGCTAAAGAAGCCTTACATAACCTATTAGCTAGAAGCCTTAAAACCGAAAAATATTGGTAAAGGGGAAAAATTATGGTAAAGTTTAGAGTCATCACAGATTCCTCTTGTGGAATCTCCCAACAAGATGCAAAGAAGCTTGGCGTTGTGGTCTTACCTTTAACTTTATCCTATAAAGGAAAAGATTATTTAGATGGAATCGATATTACTACCGATGAATTCTATAAAATGGTATTTGAAGAGGAAAAGAAGGAAGGCCTATTACAACAGGTAAAAAGCCATTTCAATGTGAATAATCCAATCAAAACATCTATGGTAACACCCGTCGCATTTGAAAATGCGATGAAGGATGTCATTAAGGATGGATATATTCCTGTTGTGCTTCCTATTTCTAGTGTTTTAAGTGGTACTTATAATAGTGCTTTAATCGCAAAGGATTCTTTAGAAAATGAAGAAATTTATGTGGAGGATTCTCATACAGCCTTAGGATCAGTTAAGGTAATGATTCTTAGATTAATTTCGCACGAATATGAAACCATAAAGGATGTCTTAGATGATATTCATTATATGGTTAAGCATATCAATTTCTATGCTGTCCCAGATACACTAGAGTATTTATATCGTGGAGGTAGATTATCTCGCCTTTCAGCAACGGTTGGAAATATTTTACAGCTAAAGCCTGTAATAGAGCTAGATAGGGCAGGTAAGCTAATTCCAATTTCTAAGCAGCGTGGTTTAAAGCACGCATTTATGAAAATTAATGATTGTATTAAGGAATTACCAATTAATAAGGAATATCCTTTTGAATTTGGTTATTCAACAGAAATTAAAAATGTAGAAACCATGAAGGAATATCTTAAGGATCAATTACCTACGGATTGTGAAATTCATCAGATTTCTCCAGTTGTAGGTGCTCATGTAGGTCCTGGTGCTTCCGCATTCTTCTATATTTCAAAAAAAGAAGTTCCAGATTGTAAATAAAAGGCTTTCAAAATAATTTTATATGAGTAATGTTGAAAAGCTTTATTTCTTATGATACAATATTTTCAAATTAATAATTAGAGGTAGCAGTGTATCAAAGTACTATACGGAAGGGGCACCTTAGGAAGTATAGGAAAGGTAACCACTGCCGAATAGCTATAAAGGCATTTATAGGCTATGGGGATATAGGGAATACCTATATCACTCCTGCAATTTTGCAGAGGCGCTAATAAAATTATACCAATTTGACATAATAGAGCGCCTAGGCGCTCTTTTTTATTGATGAAACAGGAGGATTTTTATGGAAATTTCAAAGGTAGATGTAAGATATTTAAAAGAAAAATATGGCACTCCACTTTACATTTATGATGTAGCACATTTAAAAAGAAACATGGAAGGATATTTAAAATATTTCAAATCGAATGAATTTGAAACAGAGGTCTTATTTGCCTCAAAGGCATTCTCCGTTAAAGAGGTCTTAAGAATTGCTAAAGAGGAAGGTATGAGCCTAGATGTTGTATCTATGGGTGAATTATATACTGCATTAAAGGTGGATTTTCCAAAGGATAGGATTTATTTCCATGGAAATAATAAAACTATAGAGGAATTAGAATACGCAATATCTATTGGTATTGGAATAATCGTTGTAGATAATTTAATGGAATTATATGCCATTGATGAAATTACAAAGAAACTATCTAAAAGTATTCGCATTTTAATTCGTATGAATGTAGGTGTTGAGGCCCATACACATAAATTCATTGTCACATCTCATGTGGATTCAAAATTTGGCGTTTTATATAATTCAGAGGATTATAAAGAGATGCTCGAGGTAATTAAGAAGAATCCTTTAATTAAGTTCAAAGGCTTCCATTCCCATATTGGCTCTCAAATCTTTGATTTAAATGCCTTTAAGGCAGCTTTAGAAAAGCTACTTAATATAACAAAGGAATTTGATTTCCCACTTGTATTAAATATTGGAGGAGGCTTTGCAGTACATTATACAGATGAGGATAAGCCTATTCCATTTGATATTGTTTCTAAAACTTTAATTGAGGTTGCAGAAGAGGCCTTAAAAAAGACGAATATAAAAATAGAAAAGCTATGCATAGAGCCAGGTAGATCTATAGTTGCTGAAGCAGGATATACGTTATATACCATTGGCTTTATGAAGAAAACACCAAATAAGGAATACTATTTTATTGATGGAGGTATGACGGATAATATTCGTCCAGCTCTATATCAAGCAAAATATGATTGCGATATTGTTGGGAAGGAAAATGAAGAAAAAACTGAGGTTGTAACCATTGCAGGTAAATGCTGTGAAAGTGGAGATTTAATTATTGAAGGTGCAAGGCTTCCAAAGGCAGCTATAGGTGATTTATTAATCACCTACACAACAGGAGCCTATGGATATTCTATGAGTTCAAATTATAATAAGGCATTAACTCCAGCGGTTGTATTTGTTGAGGATGGTAAGGATTATTTAGCTGTAAGAAGACAAACCTTAGACGAATTAATTGAAAGGGAAGTGTAAAAAATGATTCATGTAACAAAATTACATGCATCAGGGAATGATTTTATAATAATTCCCTTTGATCCATATGTTATGGATTATGCACATCTTGCTTTAATGCTATGTGATAGGCATCTTGGGGTTGGTGCCGATGGGCTTTTAGTAATAAAGGAAAATCCTTTAGAAATGATATGCTATAACCCTGATGGATCTAGAATGCCTATGAGTGGAAATGGCCTTAGATGCTTTGCAAAATATTGCCATAGCCATAATCTATTTAAAAAGAATAAAATAGATGTTATTACAGGTATTGGAAGAATAACTGTAGAGCTTTTAAAGGAAAGACCATTTAGCTTAAGGCTTGAGCTTGCAAAACCAATATTCAATAATTCTATGATTGGTGTAGATGATGAATTAAATTGCTTTGGTAGAACGATAAGAATTAGGGATCGATTTGTAACAATCTATTCCTTATTTCTAAGTGATATACATACAGTAATCTTTGTGGATGATTTCTTTTCACCAATATTAGAATATGCAGAAGAAATTTCCAATTATTCTTTGTTTACGAAAAAGACAAATGTTGATTTTGTTCTAGTAGAGGATAAGGAAAATATAAAGGTTAAAACCTATGAAAGAAGAATAGGCTTTACGACATCCTCAGGTGATGGTTGTGCAGCTAGTGCTGTTGTAGCTCAAAAGCTTGGACTTACAAAAACAAATGTTTGCTGTCATGTAGATATGGATAGCTTAAAGGTAGAAATAACGAAGAAAGGTATAATATATGTTACAGGAGGAGCAAATCAAATCTTTGAATGTGACTTTAATGAGGAGGAATAAATTATGGAATTAAGGGGAAGTATTGTAGCACTTGTAACACCATTTAAGGAAAATGGTGATGTTGATTTTGATAAGCTTGGTGAATTATTAGATTACCACTGCGATAACAATTCTGGTGGAATTGTCATTTTAGGCACAACAGGGGAATCATCAACTCTAACCTTTGAAGAGGAAGAAAAGATGGTAGAATTCTCTGTAAAAAGAGTAAATAAGAGAGTACCATTAATTGTAGGCTCTGGTTCTAATGAAACAGAAAAGGCAGTAAGAATGTCCAAGAAGTATTCTATGCTTGGTGCGGATTTTGTACTTGTTATTACACCATATTATAATAAGACAAATGAATCCGGTTTAATTAAGCATTTTACTATGGTTGCTGATGCATCTATGTGCCCTGTAATTATGTATAATGTACCAGGCAGAACGGGTATGTCTATGAGCATACATGCTCTAGAGGTATTATCGAATCACCCAAATATTTGGGGTATTAAGGAAGCATCTGGTAATATGAGCTATGCTGCGAAGGTATCTCGTTTACTTTCTAAGGATTTCCATATGTTAAGTGGAAATGATGACATCATTGTGCCAATGATGTCTATTGGTGCAGAGGGTGTCATTTCTGTTTTAGCAAACATTGCTCCTAAGCAAACAGCTAAGCTATGCGCATTATGCTTAGATGAAAAATATAAGGAAGCAAATAAAATTCAAATGGATTTATTACCATTAATCAATAATTTATTCATTGAGGTTAACCCAATTCCAGTAAAGGAAGCAATGAATTATTTAGGCTATGGTGTAGGTGGCTATAGAGCTCCTTTAGATTATCTAACAGAATCAGATAGAAAAACCTTATGTAATGAAATTGATCGAGTAAAGGAGCTAATATTCTAATGAAGGCTTGTGTAGTTGGCTATGGCGCAATGGGAAAAATCATATCTTCCATGTTAGATGATGAATTAGCAGCGAATGTAGCACTTGAGTGTAAATATAAGGCTCTAGAAGAAGTAAAAGAGGATTTTGATGTCATTATTGATTTTTCAAATCCAGCAAATTTAGATATGATTCTTTCTTTTGTAAAGAAAACAAAAAAGCCAGTTGTTTTTGCAACTACTGGCTATAGTGATATAGAATTAGCAAAAATTCAAGAATTATCAAAAGAAGCTCCAGTGCTTCGCAGTGCGAATTTTAGCTTAGGCGTAATTCTATTAAATCGTTTAGTTAAGGAGGTTACTCCTATATTAAAGGATTCCTTTGATATTGAAGTGGTAGAAGCACACCATAATAAAAAGGTAGATTCTCCTTCTGGTACAGCGAAAATGCTATTAAAATCTATTACAGATGAAACAGGCTATACCATTCGACCTGGAAGAGATGGCTATTCTCCAAGAAGCAAGAATGAGGTTGGCATCCACTCCCTTCGTGGAGGCACTATTGTAGGTGAGCATGAGGTTTTATACTGTGGTGAGGATGAAATTATTTCCTTAAAGCATTCTGCGCACTCCAAAAAGATTTTTGCAGTAGGTGCCATTAAGGCTGCAAAATGGCTTTTAGATAAAGAGTGTGGCTACTATGATATGGAAGATGTTTTATTTGGAAAATAGATATAAATTACGCTCAAATTTCTGAGCGTAATTTTAATCTATTCTCTAGGATAATAAAATAAAAAACATCCTAATACATGTGTACGCGCTTTAAAAACACTCGTTTTAAAATTGCGTACAGAAAATGTTTTCACGCGTTGAAAACATATGTAAATAAGCGTATAATACAAGTAATTTATATTTATAACCTAGGAGAGATTTGTATGAAGACATATAATGTTGGAATTTTAGGCGCAACTGGAGCAGTTGGTCGTGAAATGTTAAAGGTTTTAGAAGAAAGAAACTTCCCTGTTGATGAATTAAGATTATTAGCAAGTGAAAGAAGTGTTGGTAAAAAGGTTACCTTCAGGGGTAAGAAAATAGAAATCAAGCTTGCATGCCATGAGGCATTTGGTGGTCTTGATATCGTACTTGGTGCTGCATCAAATGCCGTTGCAAAGGAATTCAAGGATGATATCGTTAAGGCTGGTGCTGTATTCATTGATAATTCAAGTGCCTTCCGTCAGGATAGTGATGTACCACTCGTTGTTCCTGAAATTAATGGGGAAGATGTATTTAAAAACAAGGGTGTTATTTCTAACCCTAACTGTTCTACCATTATTACATTAATGGCAGTAAAGGGAATCAATAAGCTTTCTAAAATTCAGGCAATGAATGCTTGTACATATCAGGCTACATCTGGGGCAGGTGCAGCAGGTCCTGTTGAATTAATGGAGCAAATGGAAGAATTAGATAAGGAATATAAAGAAACAGGACTCGTTCCTAATAAGGGTAATGTAGATGCAAAGGTATTCGCATACCAAATCGCTGGTAATGTTATCCCTATGATTGGCTCCATGAAGGATAATGGCTATACAACTGAGGAAATGAAGATGCAAAATGAAGGTAGAAAGATCATGCATCTACCGGATTTAAAGGTTACCTGTACTTGTGTTCGAGTACCTGTTGTAAGAAGCCATTCTATTGCAGTTACAGTATATACAGAGGATGTATTAAGTGTAGAAGAGGTAAGGTGTCAAATTGCGAAGGAGCAGAATGTTAAATTATATGATGACCCAAAAAACGCAATTTACCCAATGCCTATTGTTACATCCGATCAGGACATTACCTATGTTGGTAGAATTCGTAAGGATTTAATCCATGAGAATGGTATTACATTATTCTGCTGTGGAGATCAGGTAAGAAAGGGTGCCGCAACGAATGCAGTTCAAATCGCATTGAAGCTTGTCGGCTTAGATTTTTAGGAGGATTTTATGCTAGCAGTTACAAAATTCGGAGGAAGCTCACTTTCCAA
The DNA here is from genome assembly GCF_034179385.1 of Anaeroplasma sp. Taxonomy (NCBI): domain Bacteria; kingdom Bacillati; phylum Mycoplasmatota; class Mollicutes; order Anaeroplasmatales; family Anaeroplasmataceae; genus Anaeroplasma; species Anaeroplasma sp. The sequence continues at coordinate 2,051 of NZ_JAXFPY010000013.1, read as the reverse complement.
TGCTACTCAATTTTCAAAGGTAAAGAATATCGTTTTATCTGACCCCAAAAGAAAAATAGTTGTATGTAGCGCACTTGGAAAAAGAGATAAATCAGATACAAAAATCACAGATTTATTATATATCCTTCACGCACATTTAAAATTTTCAGTTCCATATCAGGATATTTGGACTATGCTATATGATCGATTCACAGGGGTTCAAAATGAACTTGGAATTGATTATGATATCAAAAGTGATTTAGATGCATTAAAGAATGAATTGAATAAATCTATTTCTGAAGAATATTTAGTATCTAGAGGAGAATACTTAACTTCAAAGCTAATGGCAGCCTATTTAGGCTATCACTGGGTAGATGCTAAGGATTTATTAAGATATAACTATGATGGAAAGCTAGATGAGCAATTAACAGAAAGAAATGTTAATTTAGCCTTCTCTAAATACGGAAAAATTGTCGTACCAGGCTTTTATGGTGCATACCCTAATGGCTCTATTAAGCTATTAAGTAGAGGTGGTTCTGATGTTACAGGTGCCATTTTAGCTAGAGCTTTAAATGCGACAATATATGAAAACTGGACGGACGTTTCAGGTGTATTATCTGCTGACCCTAGATTAGTTAAATCCCCTAAGGCAATCAAAGAGATTACCTATGCGGAATTAAGAGAATTATCCTACATGGGAGCATCCGTATTACATGAAGAAACGGTATTCCCTGTTCAGCAATTAAATATTCCAATCAACCTAAGAAATACAAATGAGCCTGAAAATCCAGGTACAATCATTCGTGAGGTTTGTGAGGATTCAACACAAACCGTTACAGGTATTGCAGGAAAGAAGGATTTCTGTGCATTTAACATCTTCAAGGATCATATGTCGAATGAGGTAGGCTTCATGGCTAAGACATTAGATATTTTCAAGAACTATGAGGTATCCATTGAGCACGTTCCATCTGGAATTGATTCGTTTTCTGTAGTTGTTCCATATTCTCAGGCTGAAAAATGCCAATATGAACTTGCCACAGAAATAAAGAAGGAGCTAGGTGCTGATGTAACCTTCGAGAAAGATTTAGCCCTAGTTGCAGTCGTAGGTAGAAATATGGCTAAACGTGCCGGTATTTGTGGCAAAATCTTCCAAGCCCTAGGTAATGAAAAGATTAATGTAAGATTACTTGCCCAGGGACCTGCAGAATTAAATATCATTATTGGTGTTTCTGCAAGTGATTATGAAAAAACTATCGCATTACTATATGATGCATTAATTAAATAAGAACTTTATGCTAATAAAGAAATCAAGCTTATCGAAATGACGCTTGATTTTCTTTTTATAATCTTGAAAAAGAAAGAAATGCCATTTATAATTGTTACGAAAGAAGGAGATATATATGTTATTTATAAGAAAGAATAAATATATTTTAGCTGTAGTACTTGGAATAGTTTCTATGGCATTAATGATTCCTAATATTACAGGAACGATTACAAGCATAAAATATTTTGCTGAAATGGGAGAAGATATTACATTACATCTATTACTTTTAATTGAATACATCTGTATATTTGCATCAGAATTAATATTTGTAATTATCGGTGTAAGAAGAATGATGGATAAGGTGCTATTCTTAACGGCCTTGATTCTATATTTTGCATCTTCTGGTGTATATTATATTTATGAAATATTCCTTCAAGGAGAGTATTCTTTAATTTTTAATTTAATGATGACTATACTTTGTATAGTAGCTGTATTTGTATCCTTAACGAATAGAAGATATGTAATATCTAGTATAATTTTATTATTAATTGAAGCTGCATTCGCTTTATCGGGCACATTTACAGGTTCAACAATGAGCTTAAGCTCATTAATCTTAATTGTTTTATTACTATTCTTTGTTTTGCTTTATAATAGTAATGTAGATGATATTAATTACGATACCTATAGCTAGAACAAAGGGGTAAATAAATTTCCCCTTAAGGAGCTTAGGCTCCTTTTTTAAGTGCTTCAAAGAACTTGAAGTCGCTTTGGTGTGTTCACACCTCTACGTAATAGATATTCTATAGTA
>NZ_JAXFPY010000128.1:0-5726 GCF_034179385.1 Anaeroplasma sp. | reverse complement strand
TAAACCTCAATATACAAGCTATATAAGAATTATCAAAAACGAAATCTATAAATTTGATTATTCAACAATAGATAGTTTACAAATAATTGATGACAATCTATCTAAAGAAGTTGATGCTTTAAGAGGATTACGTTCTGATATCAGACGTTACTATAGAAATATTACTAAAAACAAAGATAAGCAAAATTTAGAATTACTTCTTGAGGAATTTACAGGGGAATACAAGGAATATTTCTTTGATTCAGCGTACTTAAATTTAAAAATTAGAGATAATATTGATGCAGTAATACCTGAAATTGAAGAGCAATTAGATAATATATTTTCCGATTTTTTAAATATGGAAAAATTAGTTGCTGCACAAATGAAGGAAAAAGGATTTGAAGATTATACTTATGCTTCAAATCATATAGATCAAATAAGAAAACGAATCCTAACAAATATTAAAACTATACCTTCAATTATTGAAATGATTGATTCGAAAAATGAAAAATATGTTACAAGAACGGTTTCTGTTATTATTCATTTAATCCATCGTGGTGAAGATATAGAAGGTATACTACATAGATTAATCGATTATGTAAGTAAGAATGATGATATAGATGAGTCCTTTATATCACTATTTGAAATGAAGCATTATTCTTTTAATGCTTTGCGTAAGCCAAGAAAATACAATCCAAAACCAAAACCTGATATGATGAAATTGGATTTTGAAATGGATGAAGAAGTTAAAAATAAAACTTTAGAATTATTACAGGAAGATAAAAAATATAACATTCATGCAGTTAATACTTTTGTTTTAGATTTCTTAACAGGATATAAAAGTAGAAAAATATCTGAGCTAGATATCCAGTCAAAATATGAATTTATTATGATCATTGCAATTATGATGTATTCTAAATTACCCAATGCGCTATATGATTTAGATTTAACTAAGGAAAGAATTGTAAAGAATGGAATCACATTTAATGATTTTATTCTTAAAGAAAAGGGAGAAAGAAAAAATGACGAATAGTGAAAGTACAAGATTTAATGAGCTTTATTGCTTATTAACAGAATCAGAAAAAACTATGATGAAAAATGTAACGATTAAGTTATTAAAGGTAAATTTTTTATTAAGAAGAACAAATAAAGAAATGTATTCTTTTATTATGAATCATAAAGAATTATTATCCCTATTTTTTGAATATATGAATTTTGATTTTAATATTAGAGAAGATAAGGAATTAGTGTATATAAAATCAAATGATGATACATTAATAAGTAATATTACAAAAAACGAGACATTAGCTTTATTAGTATTAAGGCTTATTTACCAAAAAAAGATGGATGAAGTCTCTTTAGCGGATGAGGTTGAAACCACAATAGCTGAGCTTCAAAATCAATTATTCTCCTTTAATTTTGATTCGCAAAATAATGATAGAGTAAAAAGAAGTACTCTAAGAGAAATGCTTCAGATTTTTAAGCAACATAATATCATTTATTACAAAGATGATTTAGCATTAGATGATACAGTGATTACGATTTATCCATCCATTGAAGTTGCAATGGATTTTAAGGAAATTAATGAGATATTAACTCGTATTGAATTATTAAAGGGTGGAGATGATATAGATGATTAAGTTAAATAAAGTTGTATTAATTAACTGGATGTATTTTCAAAAAGCCACTCTTAATATTAATGGTAATACAGCATTAGTGGGAATTAATGGTACAGGTAAATCAACATTAATTGATGCAATCCAAATGTTATTATTAGGCCAACAACAAGCTAAATTCAATGCGAATGCGAATGCTGAAAAAAGAACGCTAGAATCTTATGTCAGGGGTGAGGTGAGAGTAGATGGTGAGCCATTTTTAAGAAATGGTGATGTCATTACATATCTTGCTTTAGAAATAATATCCAATGGAACAAAACATGTATTTGGTATAAATGTAAACTATAGATCTACATTATCAAAGCTTGATGATCCAAGATATTTTTATGTAAAAGATTTAGATTTAACTGAGGATTTATTTGTTCATGATAAATTACCTAAAACATATGATGTTTTAACAAAAGAGTTAAAGGCGAATTATGAATTTGTTCCTTTTCAAACTTTATATTCATATAAATTAAAGGTAAAAGATATTTTAGGCTTAAAAGATGAAACTGCCTATTTCAAGGCATTATCTAGAGCCGTTGGCTTAAAAAATATTACGGACTGTAATAAGTTTATAAATGATTTTGTTTTGGATGCAAAGCCAATTGATGTTTCAACAATAAAGAATAATATTGATGAAATGGGTAAAGTATCAAAGACAATAGAAAACGAAGAAAAAAAGCTTAATGCTTTAACTGAAATCGTGGATAAAGGAATGATTGTTGAAGACAACCTTAAGGAATTAGATAAATCTTCAATTAAAATTCATCTTGCCAATGTCAAATTATGTAACGATGACATTTTGGATTTGAATATACAAAACGGTAATTCTAATTCAAAAATTAACGAGTATGAAAACCAAAAACGAATCATTGAAAATGAACAAGTAAATCTTCAAAACCAACTAATGGAATTAGGGAAGGTGATGGAAAAGATTTCTCCTGACCTACCGAACATGAGAAAAGAATTGGATGAAAAGAGAAAAGATTACAATAAGGTTCATTTAACACTAAATACGTTTAATACTTATTGTAGCACAGAGCTTGCTAGCTTATCCGTATTATCAAGGTTTAAGAATAATCGCTTTGATGAATTCTATGAATTCTTATCGAAGGGAGAGTTCACTTCTGAAGCTACAAAAAAGAAGTTTTATGATTTTAGAAATGAAACTTTTAAAATCATCGATGAATTAAAAGAACAATCGAATGATGTAAAAAATGTATTCAAAAGTATAAGAGATAATTTGATTGAATTAGAAGATATCATAAAAAAATTAGAAAATAATCAAGTTCAATATGACCAAAAATACCTTTCTGTAATTGAATATATTAGAAGTGGGCTTAAGAATAAATTTAATTGTGATATTGAAGTAAAATTTTTATGTGAATATCTAGATATTACGGATGATTCATGGCGTAATGCTATTGAAGGATATTTAGGAAATCAAAGATTTTATATCGTTGTCCCTAATGAATATTATAAAGAGGCTATGAAACTATATCATAGCAATAAAGATATTTATCAAACAAGAATTATTAATGGAACAAGATTGCCAGACTTTGATTTTGAAAAAGGTTCTTTAGGAGAATATGTAAAAGCTTCAAATTCAACTGCATTAAATTATGCAAGATATTTATTGAATAGAGTTCATTGTGCTAAAGATATATATGAATTAGATCATTTTGATATATCTGTAACGAAAGATTGTATGCTATATCAAAATTATTCTTTAGGCCGTATGAATCCAAGAAATTATTTGGAACAATATATTGGCCAAGAAGGAAGAAAAATTCAATTAGAATATCGTAAAGCTCAAAAACAAGAGCTTGATGCCAATCTATTTAAAGTAAAGGCTAAATATCAAAAACTACAAGAAGATATAAGATTAATTGATAACGAAAGTAGATTTGCAACAAAGATGATTGAAAACAATTCATTCTTTGAAAGCATTGATATGGATTCTAAATTGTTTGACGAAGTAAATAATTTAGAGTCTTCGATAAAATTCTTTGAGCAAAACCCTAAATATATTGAGACTAGTGCGAAGATAGCTGAAGTAGAAAAGCATAAAGAAGAAAATAATGCTGAAATTAGACATATGAATGGCTTGATTATTGGCGAACATGCATCGATAAAATCTAACAAGGATAAGATAAAATCTTTGAAGGATTCCATCTTATTTTTCAATGAGCAGTTAAATTCTTTCGATGAATTTATGGTTGGGTTATTAAGTGAAGAGATGAATAATTTAAAAATATCTAAGTCATTTATTACAAGACTTGAATCAGAAAAAAATAGTCTTAATAAAACAATAACTAAGGCCCAAGCCGACATTGAAAATCTAATGAGAAATGTCAGAGATAATTTTAACATTAATGTTGAACCAAAATATGAATCAATGCCTAGGTTTATTGAAGAAAAGGGTAAAATAGATCAATCCATGTTTAAATATAAGTCTAAGCTACTAGAGATTCAAAAGAATATTCGAAAGTTATTCTTTAATACATTCCTTACAGGATTATATAAGTCAATAGAAGCTGCTGAAAAGACAATTAAAGATTTAAACTATAGTTTGGCAACATTTAATTTTGGTAGTGATTATTACAAGATTAAAATGGATGTTACTTCAAATCAAGATTTTAAGACGATTTATGATTATGCTAAAGAGTATAATTCTGATGATTCAGAAAGAGGCTTATTTATTGATAGAGAAGAGGAAGATAGAAAAAGAAATAAAATATTAGATTTATTAAACCAATATATGTATTCTGATGATCCAGTAAATAGAGATAACATCGTTGATTATAGAAAATATTTATATTTCGATGTTGAAGTTGAAACGCCAAACGGAACCAAGAAATTAAATGATGTTATTAAGACTCAATCCGGTGGAGAAGTTCAAGTACCTTTCTATATTTTAGCTGGAGTTGCATTCCAACAAACACTTGACTATAGAAGAAAAGGAAAAGATAACGTACTTGGAATTGTTTTATATGATGAAGCTTTTGATAAGATGGATTCACAGCGTATTCAATCCATGCTTCAATTTTATAAAGATAAATTAGATTTACAAGTAATTCTTGCATCACCAGGAAAGCTCGATTCTTTAGCAAATAATATTGAAACATTTATTGCTGTTATTCGTGATGGTAATAATGCGATTGTGAGTGATATTAGTCATGAAATATAAGGATATTATTTTAAAGGATTTACTATCTATTTATGAAAAAAGAGATGCGAATTCATCAAATTTTAAAACAAAAATAAAGATCAAAATAACGGATAAAACATATCCTAAATATTTTAATGATCCAAGTGGATTTGATGAATCCATAAAAGAACTAAAAAAGCAAGGATTAATCGATTATAAGCTTGTTCCACATGATACCGTAATCGATTATATATATTTAAACCTTGATAGAGTTGATGATGTAAAATCTATACTTGGAATAAAAGGCATATCGGATAAAAGAGAAAAATTATTAGAAGAATTAAATAAATATGATGATAAAAAAATTGTTGAATTAAAAACGAATATTTTAGAGCGTATGAACAGCAATAAATCTATAAAACAATACTTGGATGATACTTTTATTGATGCAATAAAAGCAGTGCATTATATTGAAAATTTAGATCATGACGTTTATGAAAGAAACGCTAGTAATTATATTTATAATGACTCTAAAAGATTGGCAAGTTTAAAAACAATACTAAATTCAATATATGATTCCGATAATACTTTAGAAGAACACGGAATAATGTCTGTTACTCCATATCTATATGTAAAAGGTGAAGGAATAATACATGTAAACAATCAAGCAATAGATTTATCTTTATTAGGTACATCCATAGGCATTCCTATTGATAATGTTGATGTCATTGATTTTGATAATATTAATAAGGTGACTACGATAGAAAATTTAACTACATTTTATGATTTTAAATCTGATGGATTAATCATTTATTTGGGTGGATTCTCTACCAGAAGTCAAAAGAAAGTTTTGAAAAGAATAAAAGAAAGATGCAACAATTTTTATCATTTTGGTGACATTGATTATGGTGGATTTACAATTTTAAATGATTTAA
>NZ_JAXFPY010000126.1:0-10368 GCF_034179385.1 Anaeroplasma sp. | reverse complement strand
ATATATATATCTATTGTTACTTTTTTCTCTTATTTCAATTGATCCATATATCATTCTTTCCATTCTAGAATTAATCATTTCACGTTCATGTATTAAATTAGAAATATTATTTTCCATGATAGCCTCCTGTGTGGAACTTTTATTTCGCTTTTGTTCCACATTAATTATACCACATGTTTTACAAATGTGGAACTTTTATTTCGCTTTTGTTCCGCAAAACATATAATTAAAGAACCGCTTAGTGTAATGTAAATATAAAAACAAAAAGAAGCCTGCAAATTTTTTGCAGGCCAAAATTTTAATTATAGCGTATTTATAGATTTTTTCTAGGATCTGGATGTGGATATCCACAAAGTATAGCAGCATTATTTGATGCATTTTTTGAAAGTTTAAAACACTTAATTGCAGAAACAATATAATATGGAAGAATAACAACGCATCCAATCAAAGATAAAATCAGCTTAATAACAAGCATAACTATACCAGGTTTATTTAATTTTCTTTTTATAAAATCCCATGATGGATAAAAAGAAAATAAGAAAAATACAAATAAAGGAATTAATGGTACCCATCTAGGTAATCCCTTTTCAGTGAATAAAATTAGTACGTAGAATGTGGCTAAACTTAGTATCCAAACCAACGCTAATCCTACAAAAACTAATCCTAGTCTAAAACTACTCTTCTTCTCAGCAAAGAATGTAGATTGTGCACACTCATAACAATAATGCATTGTCGTTATATTATAACAATCTGCACAAATAGGTTTCCCACATTTTTGACAACTAAATAACTCCCCTTTTTCTAATTCACAAAAATTACAAATAGCCATAAAAAAAACACCTCACTGATATACATTATAGACCAAGTTGGGCTAAATTATAATGTGTTTAGGATGTGATAATTACATTATGAAAAACAGAATAAAAGACTTGAGAATAGATCATGATTTAACACAATTACAAATTGCTAATTATCTAAAATGTAGCCAAAGAGCTTATTCACATTATGAAAATGGAGAAAGAGAAATACCATTATCAATTCTTATTGCTTTAGCAGATTATTATAAGGTTTCATTGGATTATTTAGTTGGTAGAAATTTTCCTAAAAACAAATAGATAGTGGTACATTAGCAGTATAATAATGGTCTATTAGTGGTATACCTATTTAATTATGACAAAATGCATATCCCAGGAGCGAAATCTCCTGGGATTTTTTCTACTATAATCCCAAGAACCTTCACACCAATAGGTATATCCATTCAAATACAAAGTCGCTTCATTATACCATCCTGCATCTAAAATTATTCTAAATTTGCATTAATCGTATAAATTAAACCCCTTTAAATGTTTTGAATATTTTTTTATAGATTACATTTACCTATTCATCCTTAATACTATTTAGATAAAAAGCAAAATAATAAAATGGAAGTGTCATTAATTGCTTTTCTTCATTATATCCATATTGATTTGATGAAACTTTAATAGCCATATCATTTTTATTATGATTTCTAAATTCATTTAAGGAATTTAGCTTTGATTTACCCCTTTTTACATCTATTGGTATTATACTTTGATTTACATCAATTATAAATTCTAATTCAGAATCTCTCTTGCCTTTCCAATAGAACAAATTCATTCTTCTTGCAACTAATTCGGTAGCCACATAGTTTTCATAATATATTCCAGATAATGAATTATCCTTATCCTTAAGAAATGATTCATATTTCAATCCACTCTGATATGTAAACATACCAACATCGGACAAATACATTCTAAATAAAGAATCATCTTCTTTAATTAAAGGTGATGTTACCTTTTCCTTTAGGCAAAATGCTTGTAATACTATATTAGCAGTTGTTAACCAAAAATAAGGATTTATCATATCTCTATTTTTAACATTTTCAACGGTTTGTGATATTTTAAAATTTTTATTTTCTTTATTTAATTGCTTATAAATATCATTATAAACTAATCTACTTCTAATAATAGATTCAGTAGATGTTTGATACAATCCCATATCGTCTAAATAATCATCATATATTTCTTTTATTTTCTTATTGGCGGCTTTGAATGCTGATATTTTATCCTTGTATGCTAAAAATGTATCAACAACTTCTGGCATACCGCCAATGAACATATAAGTCCTAAAATCATCGATTAATTCATCATGTATCACTTTATCTATTGGCTCTTTATTTTCAAAATGATTCTTAACATAATTATATTTATTTTCATTATAATTCAATAAAAATTCATCAAATGTTAATGGATAAATATATAACTGATTAATCTTACCTACCGGAAACAAAAACTTTTTATTTGTCTTCTTACTATCTCTATGAATTCTTAGTCTAACTAAAGAACCACTTACAATAACAGGTAATTCTCTTCTTTTTTCATTAAAATGCTTCATCATTTTAACTATTGATGGGCATTCTTGAGCTTCATCAAAAAATAACAAATGATTTTCGTCTGGTATAAAATTATAGTGTAACTGAATGTATTCCAATACTTTTTCAAGATTACTATTATTTTCAGCAAATTCCACAAAATCGACGTCATCAGATAAATCAATTTTAAGATATCTATTCTTATAATATTCTTTCGCAAATAATTCTTCGATTAAATATGATTTACCAACCTGACGCGCACCTGATACCATAAGAGGCTTTCTTCTAGGATCATTCATCCATTCAATTAAATCATTTAAATACTTTCTTCTCATAATATCACCTTGTTTATGGAGCAATTTACACCTTTTTGCAAGTTTATTATAATACCAATTTACACCTTTTTGCATTTTTAGCGAAATATTAAGCAGGGCGAAAAGCCCTGCTTAATATTTCTTTGCAATTATAATAATCAAACAATTAACGCTTAGTTATTGTGTATTTCGGCGAATCCAGGCCACCTATCTCGGCAATTGTAGGCCACACCAAATGGGCGAAGCCAATTATGCCGAAGGCTATTTAAAGGCCGATAGGCAAGATATCCTTTAGGATAGCTTTATTAACATTAAGAACATAAGAATATATAATAAATAATTATTCAATATTATCCATATTTTTGGCAAAGTATCTCTTATCTTTAATAGTACCACTAGATGAAATCAAATCATCACCTACTAATTTATATAAGATATTTTTGATAGTCGTAATACTAAAGCCTAAAGCGTTTGATATCTCAATCACTTTAGATGGTCCATTATTAATAATGAATGTTAATACTTGTTTTTCCTTTTCAGTAATTTTAGTATCATTTTTAGTATCATTTTTAGTAACAGTTTTGACACTAAAATTAATTATTAAATGTGTTCTATCTGGATTATATTCGTCAAATAATGTTGGTTCTTCAAATCCATATTCTTTACATGCATATAAAATTTTAGGGATTCCACTCCCAGCTCTTTCTCCAACACCAACTAAATTAAACATTTTTAGAATAGTTTTATTTCTAGCATCTGATTCACCACCAATAAATGCTTTTTCTTTACTAATTCTTAAACATCCTGGATTATTAAATTCTATTCTATCAAAATATTTTTTTATAACAAGCCCTTTTCTTTGATAAAAATCAGAATTAGAAATTGTGTTACAAAACGCCTCTCTTAAAGCTTGATGCAATATTGTATCGTCTATTCTTTCTATTCCATTTAATTTAAATGGAATTTTTAAATCAGATGTTAATTTATTAACAACTTTATTGTAAAAATCATACATGTTACCAGACCATTCTCCTGAATCTGAAGTGATTCTATCTGTCCATCTAATATTCTCGTCTTCAGAATAATGTTCCTGATAATCTAAAAAATATTCGGGGAATTCATAAACTATTTTATAAGAATACCCAAACATCAACAACCCATCAATTGTTGGATGATATTTTTTGTCTTCGCCAACTCTAATAGCCCCAATATACTCCAAAAAGCTCATATCGCTATTCTTTAAGAACAAATGTTCTGGATGTAAAGTTCTAAATCTATTTTTATTTTTTTTATTTCATCATTAGTAAGCATTGAAGTAATAATCACGCCGTTTTTTTATTCATTTAGTCCAAGATAAATAAGACCACCTTTAGTATTAGAAAAAGAGCTATATGTTTCAAAAAAACTATTTGGTAGGCCTCCTTTAGCTTTTTTAAATTCTAACTGATTATTCTCTCTTGTTATAGAATCTATAATTAATTTTTCCATAGTGTCAATCATCTCCAAAGATATTACAACACTAAAAATGACACTAAACAATAAAAAATGGCACTAAATTCTTTTCATTAAAATAAGCTTCAACGATAATCAAAGGGCTAAAACTTATAGTGTAAAATTAAAAATGGCATATATTCATCAAGAACACAAGAATAAACAAGAAACACAAGAGTATATGAAACTTGCTAAAGAAAGATATAAGATTGAAGCTAAAAATGCGGAACTAAAAAATGAGCACGGATATGCTCATGCTTCTTATACAGGTATTCACGGTATGACTCTTCAGGCTGGTGTTTCGATTTTTGTCGTGAATTTGAAGAGGATACTACGCCTTAAAAACGAAAAAGAAGGTAAATAAATAATAGGAACACCTTTGTTTTACTCTAATATAATGAAAAAAATGAAGAAATTATGACTTTTGTATCATAAAATCTTCGTTTTTATTTTTGGCTTAATTTAATCGTGAAAAATACATGCCATTTTCAGCGGTCTCTTAACCAAGCCATTTTTTTATTTCTCCGGGCACCTAAAATAAGTTATTTTAGTGTCATGAGAATGATAAACATGAGACTATCGGTCTAAAATAGAAATACGTACCACCTACGAACAGTTAATGCAATCAAATAAGAATATCGTATTGCAAATATTATTCGCCTAATTAACTATATAACATTTAGCTTAACCATCTTTTTAATAGGAATGTTAAGAAATATGGAAATGTATAAAACTTACCATTGTACCCAATATTCTTATTTGCAAGCTTTATACCATAACGAATATCTACATATTTATCCTTTCCTATTAAATTGTTTAAGGATACTGTAGCTCCATCATTCGATTTAACTTCAACAGGTATTAAAGAATTAATATCTCTCACAAAGAAATCCATTTCAAGGTGTCCTTTTTCATCTTTATAGAAAAATAATTCATAACCTGCTTTAACCAGCATATCTCCTACAATGTTTTCAAATATTGCGCCTTTACAAGTATTCATATTTTTATTATTCCTTAAATCTAGTTGAGCTTCATCATCTAATGCCCCAATCAATAATCCTGTATCCATAAAATATAATCTAAAATTATCAGGATTATAGTGACCTTTTAATGGCAAAGATGGTTCTTCTAAGCAATAACTTATATTTATTATTCCTGAATTCTTTAGCCAATCCACAACACCAACATATTGATTTGATCTTGCATTCTTCTCAACTTTTGTTATAAAAAACTTTTTATTTTCGTTTGATAAAAATACAGGAATTTTTCTATAAACATTCAATATCTTGACTTTGTCTAAACCAACAGCGTATTTAGTAATATCTTCTTCATAATCTCTTATTATTTGTCTTTGAGCATCTAATATACCTGAAAAATTATTTTGTTCAACATACTGTTTTACAATTTCAGGCATTCCACCAACAATAATGTAGTCTCTAAATAATTCACTAAGTTTATCAAACATAACAGTTGGTAAAGGTTTTACTTCTTTCATGTATTTAAAAATATCATCTACTTGTTCACAGCTATATCCTTTAGCCCATAGGAATTCTTCAAAGTCCATTGATTTCATATCATAATCTTCTTTATTTCCAACAGCATTAGATTCAATTTCTTGATAATTAATTCCCATAAGAGAACCAGAACAAATAACATCAAATCTACCATCATTTTTAAAATTTTTTAATGATGTAGCAGCCTTAGGAACAATTTGAATTTCATCAAAAAAAATCAAAGTGTTTTTTTCTTCAAATTTATACTTAGGATTAATAAAAGAAATATTCTTTATTATTTTTTCCACTTCATATCCATTATCAAAGATGGATCGGTATTCTTCTTGAAGAACAAAATTTATATTAATAAAATTTTTATAATTCTTTTCAGCAAATTTTTCTACCGCTTTAGTTTTACCAATTTGTCTAGCACCACGTATAATAAGTGGTTTTTTATTTGTTTTATTTTTCCATTCTTCTAAATAGATATCAACTTTTCTTTTTAGCCATCTGCCATCTTCCATTTTATCACCACCGAATAAGTTTATAACTATATTTTACATTTTCCCTGCATATTTTCAACTGTTTTTTACATTTTCCCCGTATTTTTGTTCTTATATAGTAACATTTTCCCGTTTTTCTTAAAATGGAAAAATAAAAAGCAGGGTGAGAAGTCCTGCTTTCCATATTTCTTTGCAATTATAATAATCAAACAATTAATGCTTAGTTAGTCATAGTTTTGAAAATAATGGCTTAACCAAGCCATTTAGTATTTTTATAACTGTACTATTATGCAAGAGAGAATTGTGGTACACGTCTTGCTTTCTTATTCTTGCTTTAATGCATCAATTCTTCTCTTAATTCCATCCTTATCAGTGATTAAAATTAACTTTGTTATTTTCACCACATAAAGAGCTTAGCACATAGAATATAATTGATATTCCAGCAAATGACATACTAGTAATTATTAATGCAATTAAGTCAAATTCATATAACCATCCTAATACATAGCTGCCTATAAACCAGCATAATCCAAATATGCCTTCAAACAATGCAAAGCCAAGTGATCGAGTTTCCTTTGGAACAAGCTTCGCTACTGCAGCTTTTAAAATGGATTCCTGAGCTCCCATACCACAGCCCCACATAACAACACCAATATAAATCATTGGCTTACTTGAATAATTAAATATAAAAAGTGGAAAAGAAAATGATAACAATGTTGATAAAATTAATACTTTAATTCCAAATTTATCAAATAATACTCCAAACAATAAAGCTGCAAAAGCATCAATTAACATAGCAATAGAATATAAAATAGGTAAATATTCAACCTTGATAATATTTAAATTACCCACATGATAAGTAATTAAAGGAAAATCTATAAATCCTGCAGCACATAATCCAATAGCTATTAAATAAAAAATAAAGCTCTTACTAATCTTAAATTTTGAATCATTCTCATTTTCATTATTTTCCTCTTCTAAATTTTCAGGATTTGGATATTTCATTTTAGCAAATAATAATATAATCAATGTTAATATTGCTGGTATACCTAAAACTAAGAAGCACATTCTATATGAATTAAATAAATCAGTAGTGTTTTTTAATGATAAAACTAAAGTTAAAATTAGGGGGCCTACGAATGCTCCTATTTGATCTAAAAACTCAACAAAAGCAAAGCTCTTACCTTCTCCCAAATTCTTAGATGAAAATGATACCAAAGTACTCTTTGCTGGCTTTCTAATTGCTTTACCAATTCTTTCAATTAAAATTAATGTGCAAGCAAACACCCATCCATTTTTCCAAGTTATAGCAAGCATGGGTATTGCAAGAAGATTTATCATATAGCCTATTATAGTCATAGTCCAATACTTCTTAGTCTTATTTGCTATTGCACCAGTTACTAATATTAAAGAACACCCAATAAATTCACCTAAGCCTGATATTAAAGAAATTACATGAGGTGTTGCTCCTGCTAATGACAAAAAAGACCCATAAATACTTTTAGCACCTTCATGTGTCATATCGCTCATCATAGATATTACACCCATTAATACAATAAATATTGCTGAAGAAATATATATACTTTTATCTTTCTTTTCCTTCATAAAAACCTCACATTCCTTTCTTCGTACCTCAAAAGGCACACATAGCCATGGAATTTTATATTATTTCTATTTTATGAAATAATATAATTAAAAAATTGATATTTTAATGCTATTTTTATAATTTCATTCTATGGTAATTGCTATTTTACTTATCATAGATAAGTAACTAAAAATACAATTTTTTTCTTTCAGACTACTCACTTCTTTTGAAAACAATATAATTATACCACAAAATAGCACATCTAATAATTTAATATACACGCATAGATAATAAGAAAAAGCCCAAAAGTATTTCTACTCTTGAGCAAGTAATTAATGATGTGAATAATATATTTTTTTAGGATTATAAGAATTAATCTTATCCCAATCTTCTTTTAATTTATTATTATCTTTATAAATATCAATATATGATTCTGGTTCTATATCACCTATTATGCAAGAGAGAATTGTGGTGCACGTCTTGCTTTTTTATTCTTGCTTTAATGCTTCAATTCTTCTCTTAATTTTAACCTTATCAGTAATTAAGATTTCCCTAGGCTTTGTTCCTAATTTAATACTGATAATTTCTAGTTTTTCTAATCTATCAAGAATATATGTAGTTCTATTGAATCCTAAACCAAATTCATTTTGAATACCATTTACTGTAATAGGATTATTTATAAATAATTTTTTGTAATGTGGTATATGAACTTCTTCAATAAATCTTTTTATTTCTTTAAATGGTAGTTTTATTCTTCTATCTTGATATATATTTTCAACATCTTCTTCTTTATTTTCGTAAATATGTCCATAGAATCCAGCTAAATACATTCCTCTTAAAATCGTCATATTCTTTTTTTCATCGAATAACGTAAGCTAAGCTTTTTAAAATCAGTTTCCTTAGATAAGGATGTTCCATCTAATATTATATAATCAGTTTCTAATGAATATGGGATTCATATGTACATAAATGATCAAAGGTAGCATAATTAATATATCCTGTATAGAATATTGAATATTCACCTTCTAAAAATATACAAGCACTACCAAATGTATTGTGATGAGATAATTAAATGGGTTGACTATACAAAGATGGAAATTGAAAGACCAAAATCAAGATATTTGAAACTTGATAACAATCCATTTGAAGTGATTGGATTAAATCATGGATATCTATTTGTCGGTGGATTGATGAATAATACAGACTTGGATGCAAAATTGGTAAATCACTTAACAAATCATTTAGTGTATATCCATGATTTACTATTTCAAAATTAGGATAGAATCTACCACTTCCTCTTTTCCATCCTATTAAAATAATGCAAAAATTAACAATTTTTTTAGTTCATTTTCTTCTTTGGCCTAAAAGTGGCAAAAAATGGTTTAACCAAGCCATTTTAAGCAAAATAAAAAGCAGGGTGAGAAGTCCTGCTTTCCATATTTCTTTGCAATTATAATAATCAAACAATTAACGCTTAGAGAACTGACTAGACTTACGAGCCTTCTTTAGACCGTACTTCTTACGTTCCTTAGCGCGAGGGTCACGAGTTACTAATCCAGCTGGCTTTAATACTGCACGGTATTCTGGATTAACTTCCATTAATGCACGAGTAATACCTAAACGGATTGCTCCTGCCTGACCAGTAATACCACCGCCAAATACGTTAACTAAAATATCGAACTTGCCCATATTCTCTGTTAACTCAAGTGGCTGCTCAACGTCTAAACGAATAGCTGCAGATGGGATATAATCCTCAAAAGCACGACCATTGATAACGATCTTGCCTTCACCCTTTGCAGGACGTAAGTAAACTCTAGCTACAGATGCTTTACGACGACCTGTACCTAAATACTGAACTAATGTTTTCTTTGCCATTCCAATATCCTCCTATTAAGCCTTTACCTTAAATTCTACTGGCTTCTGAGCTGCATGTGGATGTTCTGCAGATGCATAAACATATAACTGCTTTCTCATCTGATCGCCTAACTTTGTGTGAGGTAACATACCGAATACTGCTTCCTCAACCATTCTTGTAGGATACTTAGCCATAACTTCCTTAGCAGTTAAAGTTCTAAGACCTCCAGAATATTCAGAGTGATAACGGTATAGCTTATCTTCCCACTTGTTACCAGTTAATTTAATTTTGTCAGCATTAATAACGATGACATTGTCTCCGCAGTTTACATGTGGAGTGTAAGTAACCTTGTGCTTGCCTCTAAGTAAAGAAGCTACTGCTGTTGCTAAACGACCTAGTGTTAAGCCATTTGCATCAACAACATACCAATTGTGTTGTACTGTTTGATTATTTGCCATGAATGTCTTGTTCATGTAAATTTCCTCCTAGATTATTTTTATATAATTTAGGGCACTTGGAGATTTAATTGCTTAAAAATGTACCATTTGATATTTTACCTTAAAGGTTGACTATAGTCAAGAAAAAAATTTTTCTTGTTTTGTGTTTCCCCATTTTTTAATTCATGTCAAAAAATGCCAAAATTATGCCATTCTAAAGGGAACATGCATTACAGTAAATAAATCCCTTCTTCGAGGCTTTCTTTTTGGATGTAATTTTTCTATTATTTGGGTTGTATTT
>NZ_JAXFPY010000093.1:0-6823 GCF_034179385.1 Anaeroplasma sp. | reverse complement strand
TTTTTAATATTAGCTAAAGCTACATTATATGCTTTCTTACACATTCTTGAAAGAAATCTATAGATAAAAAATTCACCTCTAGTAGATTTTAGTTTTTGTTTTAAAACTTTATATCTTTTCACATCAATTCACCTCCTCTCTCATTCGTATAATACACCCTATTTTGACATTATTCATGTCTATTATAAAAATATTTTATTTTTCCTACTTAATAAAAGTATATACGAAAAGTAATAATAAATAGAGTTTTAAATTTACTAATAAATAAAAAAATGCTGTAATGGCTAAAATTGGCTATTACAGCATTTTCTATATATAGAAAAAATAAAAGGCTGAAGAATCAGCCTTGAATTATCCTTTGGTACCCACTACGGGGGTCGAACCCGTAATCTTCTCCTTGAGAGGGAGACGTGTTAACCATTCCACCAAGCGGGCATGTTTGAGACTAGAACTATATCAAGTCGCAATAAGAATTATACAAAAAACATATTTGAATGTCAATAAGAATTTTTCATTTCTTTTGGATTTAGATGTTCTTGAGAATTTCTATTTAAAATAATATAATAAATATATATGTAACCGTAGCTCAGCTGAATAGAGCAGCACCCTCCGAAGGTGCAGGTCGCGGGTTTAAATCCCGTCGGTTACGCCATTATAGGAGAATAAGCATGAATTTAGCTATGCTTGGAATAACAAAGAAAACCTATAAAAAATAAGAACTCAGCAATTGGCTGAGTTTTCTTATTTTAGTGAATTTTCAGTTGTTTTTAAATCATCTGTTTTAATAAGGATATTTGTATTTCCATCCTCTGTATAGGAATACATATATTCAATATTAATTTGATTATCCGCAAGCTTCTTTAGAATCTTTTCTAAATCGCCTGGCTCATTTTTAACAGTGATGCTTAATAAATCGGTCAGTACAGTCATATAGCCCTCTTGAGTTAAAACGTCCTGAGCTTTTTTGTTGTCCTCTGTAACTAATCTTAAAATACCGAAATCCTCTGTATCTGCTAAGAATAAGGATAGGATATTAATTTTATGCTCACCTAATATTCTTAAAATATTATGAACATTTCCTTTATCGTTTTGAGTATAAATAGCTAATTGATTTACGATCATAATGGCCTCCTTAAATCTTTCTATTATCTATTGTACGCTTTGTCTTTCCGTCGGATAGAGGAATCTCACCTGGCGAGCAAAAGGTAATTTTTGGTGCAATTCCAATCGCACTAGTAACCTCATGCTCAACAATCTTTTTAAGCTTTTCAATATTCTTAATGGTGTCTGTAAAGTATGCTGGATTTAATTCTACTTTAATTTCTAAGGAATCTAATAGGCCTGTACGCTCAACAACGAGTAGATAGTGTGCACCATTTAATTCCTTAATCTTCGTTAAGGTATGTTCGATTTGGCTTGGGAATACATTGACACCTCTAATGATTAGCATATCATCGCTTCTAGCCTTAACTCTATCCATACGAACAAGTGTTCTACCACAAATAGGGCATGTTCCATGATATAAGGAGCATAAATCTCTTGTTCTATAACGAATTAGAGGAACACCTTCTTTTCTTAAGGTTGTAAATACAAGTTCTCCTTCAACCCCATCAGGTAAGACCTCTAGAGTTTCTGGGTCAATAATTTCAGGGTAGAAGAAGTCTTCATTTACGTGTAAGTATTTACCACCACAGTTCATAGATACACCAGGACCTGAGATTTCAGATAATCCATAAATATCATAGGCTTTAATATGAAGCTTTTCTTCAATTTGCGCCTTCATACCCTCACTCCAAGGCTCAGCACCAAAAATACCAACGCGAAGTGAAAAATCATCAATGGTATATTCACTAGATTTTTCAATTGCCTCAGCAAGAACTAAAGCATAGGATGGTGTACAGCATAAAACGGTTGCCTTAAAATCCTTAAGTAGCTGAAGCTGACGGTTTGTATTACCTGTAGAGCAGGGTACTACAGCACAGCCTAACGCCTCAGCACCATAATGTGCACCAAGTCCACCGGTGAATAAACCATATCCATAGGAGATATGTACAATATCACTTTTTGTTACTCCTGCGAAGGTTAAGGATCTTTTAAATGCTTCGCTCCAGTCATCTAGATCCCTTTTCGTATATCCCACAGTGGTAAGCTTACCTGTTGTACCACTAGAGGCATGAATTCTTACAATATTGTCCAAGCTAGTAGCGAAGAAGCCATAAGGATAATTCTCTCTTAGGTCATGCTTTGTTGTAAATGGTAGCTTTACGATATCCTTAATGGATTTAATGTCTTCAGGCTTAATATGTGCCTCATCCATTTTTTCTCTATAAGGCTTTTGGTTTTTATAAACATGCTTAATTTGTTCTATTAATCTTTCACTTTGGATTTTTTCCAAAGCTTCCTTTTCCATATAATCTATATTTTCCATAAATAATCCCTTTAAAATTTCATATTTTTATACATTATATATTAGATATTCAAAAATGTATATAAACATTAGCAATAAGTTTTTTGAATTTTTTTGAATTGTTATAACAATTATATTGAATTTTTTTGAATTTAATGTATAATGAAGGTACAAGAGGTGATGATATGCTAAAATTTTTTGATTGTAACAGCAAGGTTGGCTATGCATCAATTTATGAAAACCATATTACCTTTAATAAAGAATTACTAAAATATTTTAGTGATGCTTATAGGGTAAGAGTTGGGATTGATGTAGAAGAGAAAAAAATCTTTGTGTTTTTAATCGATAAGGATTATGCATTGTCTGGTGAAATCAATGAAAGCTCTCTTTTAAAGATTTCCTTATCGAAAAGCTATGCTAGAATAAGCTCAAGAGCTTTAGTGGAGTATATTTTAAAAGCGTTCTCCATAAATTTACAACCTAATGGTGCATTAAAGCTTATGGCTCAATACGACGAAAAAAAGAAGGCTATAGCGATTTTTGTGGGAGGTGAAAAGGTATGTTCTTAGATTTTTTAACAGAAATTGAAAACTATACCATTTGGATTTGGCTTGGTATATTCGTTTTAACCGTAATCCTTGAGGCCTCTACCCAGGATTTTGTTTCCATTTGGTTTGCGGTTGGTAGCCTTGTTGCGATTGCAATTTCCTACTCTGCACCATTTTGGGTCGAATTAATTGTATTCGTTGTCATTTCTGCAATGGCCCTAATATTCACAAGACCACTAGTGAAAAAGCTTATGGATCGAACGGTAAGAAAAACGAATTCGGATGATTTTGTCGGTAAAAGAGTAAAGGTTGAAAAGGAAATCACAAAGTACGATGGTGGCTTAGTAAAGCTAAATGGTATTGTATATAGTGCAATATTAATGGAGGAGGAAGAAAAGCCCATCCCATTAGATAGCATTGTAGAGGTAGTTTCATTAAAAGGAAACCGTGTAGTAGTAAAACTAATTGAAAAGAATGAAAGTGAGGAATAATTATATGTTTTTAGAAGGTAATCCAGGAGTTATTGCTGCAATTATTATTTCTGTAATTGCAGTCATCATTTTAATTTATTTAATTACACGAATTCGTATTGTAAAACAAACAAATAAATATGTTGTTGAGCGTTTAGGTGGATATCATGCAACTTGGGGAGTAGGCTTCCATTTCCTATGTCCATTTGTTGATCGTATTTCTTATGTTGTTTCTATGAAGGAGCAGGTAAAGGATTTCGATCCACAGCCTGTTATTACAAAGGATAACGTAACGATGCAAATTGATACGGTTGTTTTCTTCCAGGTTACTGACCCTAAGCTATTTGCTTATGGTGTTGAAAATCCTATTGCTGCTATTGAAAACCTAAGTGCAACAACACTACGTAATATCATTGGTGAGCTTGACCTTGATGAAACCCTAACATCAAGAGATATCATCAACACGAAGATGAGAAGCATTCTAGATGAGGCTACAGACCCATGGGGAATTAAGGTAAACCGTGTCGAGGTTAAAAACATTCTACCTCCAAAGGATATTCGTGATGCCATGGAGCGTCAGATGAGAGCGGAACGTGAAAGAAGAGAAAAAATCTTACTTGCCGAAGGTGAAAAGAAGAGCCAAATCTTACTTGCTGAAGGTCAAAAGGAATCCCAGATTCTAAAGGCAGATGCTGAAAAGGAAGCTATGATTTTAAAGGCTACAGGTCAAGCAGAATCTATTTTAAGAGTAAAAGAGGCTGAGGCTCAGGGTATTAAGTTAATTAGAGAAGCTGAGGCAGAGGGTTTAAAATCCTTAAATTCTGCGAATGTTACAAATGAGGTATTAACATTAAAGAGCTATGAGGCTGTAAGAGATTTAGCAAATGGTCAGGCAACAAAGATTATCGTTCCATCTGAGTTACAAAATCTTGCAACGGCCGCAACAACAATTTCTGAAATTGTGAAAAAGTAAGAAAAGAAGTAGGATGAAGCACACTTAGTTGTGCTTTTTCTTTTTTTGAAAATCGATATGAAATCCTTAGGTGCAATCCTTTTACATATTCTCCATAAAATCGATTCTGATCATAGATAAGGATATAGAAGAAGACTAAAGAATAATATTTATCCATTTCGCTTATGTATCAGGATTTTTTAGTTTGTATATGCTTCACATAAATATAAAGTCCTTAGCAATCAATACTTTATTTTACACTTTTTTACATTTATACTTTACAAAATTTTACACTTGTTGTAAAATAATGTTAAAGAAAGGGTGATAAAATGAAAGTAACAGACTTACTTACCATTACGGAATTATCTAGAATTACGAATAAATCGAGACCAACCTTATATAAATATATATCTGATTTTGAGCTTGGTGCATTAAATGATATACCTCCGGTTATGGTTAGGCTATTTCAATCTATCGTAAGTGGTGAATTTTCCAAAAAGGATGTTTACTCTTATTGTGATATATATTTTATGGATGATAGTGAACTAAAGGATATTATTTTACTGATTAAGGAAAACAGTAAGAAATTGAATTTAGAGCGCTTAAGGGAATTTATATTAAAGGAGATAAGATAATATGGAAGAGACTAAGAATATTTTACTTGAAGAAGAAAAGCTATATAAAGCATTAGAATATTATAGATTAAATAAGGATATAGAGCTTATTGAAGAAAGAATTAAGGATTTAGAATTAAAGGATTCGAATAGTAATAAATTCAATAAGGTAATTCATAATATAATCAATCCTATTATGAAGCAGGATAAGGATAGCTTAGCAAAATTAAAGAATAAGGCCTTAGATAATTTAGAGGATTTTAATAGTAAGAATAGTGATATTCCTTTAATGTCTAGGGAGGAATTAAAAGAGTCTATTCAAGAATTCTATAAAGAGGATACCAATAATGAGGCAAGAATTTTAATGGGGTTAAAGCTTTTATTTCAAAGTGAATATAGCTATGTATGTGTAAATGAATCCGAAGAAAAGGTATCTGATGTTTTATTTGATAATTTGACGAAATTAAAAGAATTAAAAGAAGAATTAAAGAAAAATTATTACAGTATTAATAAAAAGAATTTAAAGGAATTTGATAAGAGTGTATGGAAGGGACTTGGTATTGTGGCTGCTGCAAGCCTTCTTGCAGGACCTATTGGTACCTTTGCCGCAACAAAAAACAAGGATGTCAAAGCATCCTTAGATGATCTTGCCTATGCAGGAGAGAATTTAGGGTTTACAGCCATAACTCTATCTATGGTTACATTAAATGTTTTCTTGATTGGGGCATCTGCAGGAATGTATGGTATATCTTTACTTAAGAAGGATGAAAATTTAAAGAAGGAATATAGAAAATTAAGCCCAGATAGCCTTGCCATGCGTTTTGCAATTAAAGCTACCATATTAGAAGAACTAAAGAAGAAGGGGGATTTAGAGATTTTAAATGTATGCTTCGATGATTGCCTTACGGTTTTAGATAATTATAGAGCAGATGCAGAATATATGATGATTGTTGAGCATAAGGATATAGATATTGCATCGAGAAAGGTTACCATTTGTAACAATTTTGTTGCAAGGCTAAATGAAATCTCTAAGCAAGAGTGATGGACGAATATAATTTTAAAATAGAAGAGGATTTTTCTTTAGAAAAATTATCCTATGGAATCATAGATATTTTAAAAAGAAATTCCTTAATGACCAATATAGAGGTATTAGATGAATATACCTATATTATTACTTCAACGAATACTACCACTCAGAATAAATATTTTAAAAGTATAAGTGGTACAATTTGTTCCTTATCGATCTATTTAGAGGTAAAGAATTCAAATTTAAGAGTATTGTTTAAAGATAAATCAATGAAGGATAAGGGCTTTGCCTATACTATGTCTATGGCCATACCTGTATTCTTCTTTAGTAGTACCTATGGAGTAATAAGACAAAATGAAATTGAAAAGGATATATTATCCTATATAAAAAGAGTTGTTGGAGATGAAGAGGTTTATATGAGAATAAGTAATATGACAATAAGACAAAGAATTATATGTGCAACACCAATTGTAAGCCTAATCCTGTTTTTAGCTATGGGTTACATATGGAATATGTGGGCATGGGGATCCTTAGCATTCCTATTAATCCCGCTTATGCCAATATTCTTAGGCGAGATTAATCCGGAATATATATTCCCATTTGTCGTAGGGGGAATATATATTGGGTTAGGCTTTGGCTTAAATGCTTGGCATCCTGCATGGATCATTTTCTTAACCATTCCAGTATATTATATTTTATTCCCAATAAGAAATAAAAAACCATTAAAAAAGAATTATGATTATTAAAAAAGGGGACTACATTGAATTGTAGTCCCTAAATTTATTATTCTTCGTACCAAGCATCA
>NZ_JAXFPY010000057.1:0-12524 GCF_034179385.1 Anaeroplasma sp. | reverse complement strand
ATTTATGATATTCAGGTGGGTGCACAGTGTCCTTGGGTTGCAGAAAACATCCCAGAAGAGATTGTAAAGCCTCATAAAATCCATCATTATACTACCTTTGATGATGAGGAGAACTAGGAGTGTTTTTCACTCCTTTTTCATACTTAAATTTTAAACATAAGCGAATTTCTTTTAAAAAATATCACTCTGTGATATAATTTTTAAAACGTTATAGAAAAGGGTGAATTTTATGAATAAAATGAACTTGACAGAAAATGAAAAGGAATTATTAAAATATGCTTATACCGATGATGATAGAATCGAAGAGGGGCTTTTATTTGACTATCAGGTAGAGGCACTTCATATGATAAGAAAATGTAGCGTTTATCTTAATGTAAGATACCCTATGTATAATTTGACTATGGTATCCTTTTTACCACAGGACAAAAAAAGAAATTACACAGAGATACATTTTAGAAATGAGGGTAGCTTAGTTACCTATACATTAAGATATAAAATGGGAGAGAATGATACATTCAGTGATAATTTTTATGATGTTCCCTTTGAGAATGAATATGATAAGAGAATAGAAAAGGAATTAAAGAAAAATGGAGTTGAAGCTTTGGCTTATACCGTATTTCCTTTCTTGATTTCAGATAAAATAGAGGATTTGGATGCATTATGGAATAAGAAGGAATTAGGTAGAAATACAGAGATATTTATTTTATGTGATTCCATGCCAAATGAAAGTGAGATCAATGCTTCATTAAATAAGATTACAGAAGTGTTTAAAAAATTAGGCTTTAAT
This sequence comes from Anaeroplasma sp., assembly GCF_034179385.1. NCBI lineage: Bacteria > Bacillati > Mycoplasmatota > Mollicutes > Anaeroplasmatales > Anaeroplasmataceae > Anaeroplasma > Anaeroplasma sp. The sequence continues at coordinate 11,737 of NZ_JAXFPY010000057.1, read as the reverse complement.
ACAAATGGTATCCTTTATTATTTGTTTGATTTAGAGAATAAGGATATGGATAATATTTCCTTAGATTCCTATGTAAAGGATAGAGAAAATCAAAAAAATTACGTTTCTTTAGTATTTCGTATAATGTAGGAGAGTTATATGGCATTATTTAAGGTTGATGAATTATTATTAATTGAGAATTTAACATATTTTGAGGAAACCTATCCATTTACTGGAATTTTAAATGCGAAGGGAAGAAGTGTATCGGATTATTTAAATGCTATCGATATGGATAAGATTGATATGGAATTTGAATATTCTACCTATATGAATGGTTTTGATTTTAAGAATTTAGTCTTAGCTATGAAAAGGCATGATAATATTTTAGATTTAGTTATTCTAGATACCCATATGGATACAGCCTATGGTGGTGGAGGTGGAATTTCTGCCCTATTTTTGAACGAGAAGACAAAGGAAGCGGTAGTTGCCTTCCGTGGTACAGCGTTAAATGAGTGGACAGATGATTTTGTTGCCTCAAACCAAATTGATTCTCTTCAGCAAATTAACGCACTTGAGTGGTATAAGCAAATTTATGATAAATATAAATTAGGAGAATATACCGTTACCATTATCGGTCACTCTAAGGGCGGTAATAAAGCGAAATATATTACTATTTTAAATGACACCGTAGACAGGTGTGTATCCTTTGATGGACAGGGCTTTAGTGATGTATTTATTGCACATTATAAGGATAGAATCCTAAAGAGACAGGATATTATTGAAAACCATAATGTCGATTATGATTATGTTAATATTTTATTAAATGATATCGGTAAAAGAATTTATTACCATGGATATGATTATGGTAAAGGTGGATTTGCAGAAGCACATTGTCCAAATACCTTCTTTGATTTCCAAGAGGATGGTAAATACAATATGCGAATTAATAGTAGAGGTCAAGCACCAGAGATGCAGATTTTAGATCAATTTATTAATTCGATGTCTAGAAGTGATGTATCGGATAAGGAGCGAAATGAAAGTGCTCAATTGGTTGGTATATTAGTAGAAAAGGCATTTTCTATTGGTTCATCTGTAGACAATACCGTATCCGATTATATTTCCTTTGTCTGTGATTTAATCAAGGATGAAAAATATTCGAATAATACAGCATTTCTACTTGCCTTTGTTATCAGGTTCTCTATGGAAAATCAAGCCTTCTTACCTGCCCTAAAGGGTATTATGAAGCATTTTGGTATGGATGATTTTTCGAATATGATTGATATGATGGCAGAAATTATTCAATCGAAGAAGTTAGATCGTATTGTTAATTTATCGAACTTTTTAGCGCTCCATGTATCTTCAATAACTACGAAGATTATTCAATCCGTTGCGAAAAAGAAATTTGATATTGAGCTTTCTAAGGAGCAGGTTAAGGGGTTATTAGTTATTGTATCTATGACAAAGGAAGCCTTAAAGACTCTAAAGCTTAATATGGATGGTTCTGATATTACTCTTGAAAAGGATATTGTAGAGGAAGCAGAATATAGTCTTCCTGAGGAATTAAATATTGTCGTACTTTGTGGTGGATTATCTACACAAAGAAATATTTCCTTTAAGAGTGGATATCAGATAAAGGAATGCTTAAAGGAATTAAATTATAATGTCATTTTATTAGATTCCTTTATGGGATATCATGACGAAGAAGAGGTTATTGATAATCCATTTTTAGACCCAGAAAAATATTCACTTAAGGAAATGGATACCTCAAGTGAGATTGCGGATTTATGGGCAGTAAAAAAGAGAAGAGCGGATAAGAGCAATTCTTATTTTGGACCAAATGTACTTCAAATCTGTAAAAAGGCGGATTTAGTATTTATCGCATTACTTGGTGGAGATGCCGAAAATGGTAAGCTACAGGCTACCTTTGATTTACTTGGTATTGATTATACAGGCTGTGATTATTTTTCTAGTGCTATATCTACTAATAAATTTGTTGCAAAAAAGATTTTAAGCGATCAAGGTATTCCTGTACCTAAGGGCTATTTAATCAAAAAGGATGATGAGATAGTAACCCCTGAGGAAAAGAATTTTCACTACCCTGTCGTTGTAAAGCCATGTAATGGTGGTATAGGCTTAGGTATTAGTGTTGTTATGAACCAGCAAGCTTTTATAAAGGCGGTTAAGGAATCCTTTAGATGGGATAGTGAGGTATTAGTAGAGGAATATATTGTAGGTAGACAGTTTAGTGTTTCTACATTCAATGGGGTTGCCTTACCTATTTTAGAGAATGCTGCCTTAAATACCTTAGATAAGGATTCTGATTTAAGCTTAGATGGTAAGGAAGTTTTAAGATTTAATAAGAAATTTTCTAATCGTTTCATTAAAGAATTATCCAACCAAGCGGAAAAGGCAGCAAAGGCCTTAGGCATGAAGGAATATTCTATGTCCGATTTCATTATTAAAAATGATGGAAGTTATGTATGTATTGAGGTAGACTCACTTCCTGAAATCAATTTAGAATCTAGATTTGCTTCCTCGGCAAATGAGGCAGGAATTTCTTTAAAGGATTTATGTAATAAAATAATAGAGCTCGCTTTAAGCGAAAAGAATTAGGAGGCTTTTATGGGTGAAGTAAAGGCATATGAATGCTTAAATAAGGAAGAGGTCATCAAGGATTTAGGCACAAATAGAGAGATGGGATTAAGTCTGGCTGAGGCCGAAAAAAGATTAAATGAATATGGGGAAAACATTTTAAAGGAAAAGAAGAAGGATGGTCCTTTTAAAATTTTCTTATCTCAGCTTATGGACCCAATGATTTATGTATTATTTGCAGCAATTGCAGTAACTGTTGGTGTTTCTATTTATGAGACTATCAAGGTTATAAAGGAAGGAGGATCCTTTGATTTCTTCTCAACAGGAGATTGGCCTGATGTTATCATCATTTTAATTGTTATTTTGATGAACGCATTTATAGGTACGATTCAAGAGCTTAAGGCACAAACCTCACTAGAGGCATTAAAGAAAATGTCTAGTCCTGAATCTACAGTTATAAGAGATGGTAAAAGAATTAAGGTGAAATCCTCTAATTTAGTTCCCGGTGATGTCGTTATTATTGAAGAAGGCGATACCATAGGTGCTGATTTAAGGTTGATTGAGGCAGTAAATTTAAAGGTTAATGAATCCTCATTAACTGGTGAATCTGTACCTGTTGAAAAGGATTCTAATGTTGTATTTACAGATAAGGTTGCCTTAGGAGATAAGGTAAATTCCTGCTTCATGTCTACAACCGTTGCCTATGGTAGAGGTATTGGTGTAGTTGCAAGAACTGGAATGAATACAGAAATCGGTAAGATTGCAGAAGGCCTAAATGGAGATAAAGAAGAGATGACTCCACTACAGAAGGTTTTAGCAAATCTATCTAAGATTTTAGGTTTCATTACCCTAGCTGTAGTTTTGTTAGTATTCATTGTTGAAATTATTTGGATTTTTGTTGATGGTAAGGGTAGTGTAGTTGATGCATATATTGAGGCTATATTATCTGCAATTTCCTTAGCGGTTGCTGCAATTCCTGAAGGACTTGCTGCAGTTGTTACTATTGTTTTATCTTTAGGTGTTCAAAGAATGGTTAAGGCCAATACGATTGTAAGAAAGCTCCCTTCTGTTGAAACCTTAGGTAGTGTTAGTGTCGTATGTAGCGATAAAACAGGTACCTTAACTCAAAATAAGATGACGGTACTTGAGGCTTATGTACCTGGAAAATTATATGTTCGAGAGGATTTTAAGGAAGGCCATAAAGACTTTAATTTAACTCTTCTTGCAACAGGTATGAGCCTATGCTCAAATGCGACAGTCGATGAGGGATTATATGGAGATCCTACAGAAATTGCATTAGTTGTTTTCGCAAATGATTTTAATTTACATAAGAAAAATCTAGAAGAATCCTACCCAAGAGTAGAGGAATTACCTTTTGATTCTGTAAGAAAGCTTATGTCTACAAGACATGAGCATGAAGGTAAATCTATTGTATTTACTAAGGGTGCATTAGATTCTATTACAAAAAGAGCCACTAAGATTTTAGATAATGGCAAGGAAAGAGAAATTAGAGATAATGATATAAAAGCAATCTATGAAAAGAATCAATATTTTGCAGATAAGGCTTTAAGAGTATTAGCCTTAGCTTATCGCTATAAGGATGATATTGAAGAGGCAGATTTATGCTTTGTTGGTATGGTTGCGATGATTGACCCTGCAAGGCCTGAGGCAAAGGATGCAGTGGCGAAATTCAAAACGGCAGGTATTACTACAGTAATGATTACAGGAGATCACAAGGATACTGCCTTCGCAATCGCAAAGGAATTGGGTATTGCCTCTGACATTCGAGAGTGCCATACAGGTGAAGATGTCGATAATATGAGCGAAGAGGAACTAAGAGAATGCGTTAAAACGGCAAGAGTATTCGCAAGAGTTTCTCCAGAAAATAAGGTATCTATCGTAAAGGCATTTAAGGCAAATGGTCATATTGCCGCAATGACAGGTGATGGTGTTAACGATGCTCCATCATTAAAGGCTGCGGATATTGGTATTGCTATGGGTATTACAGGTACAGATGTAGCAAAGGGTGCTGCAGATATGGTATTAACCGATGATAATTTCGCATCGATTGAAAAGGCTGTAGAAGAGGGTAGATGTATCTATTCGAATATTCGTAAGACCGTATTATTCCTATTATCCTCTAATATTGCTGAGGTTATCCTAATGCTTGTATTAATCATGATAGGTATGCCTCTTCCACTCATTGCGATTCACCTACTTTGGGTAAATCTAGTTACAGACTCACTTCCTGCAGTTGCACTTGGTATGCAGCCAAAGGAGCAAGGCTTAATGAATGAGAAGCCAAGAGACCCACACGAGGGTATATTTGCGAATGGTGGTATGTTAATTACGCTTCTATATGGTGCTATCCTATCAATTTCTGTAATATTAGCATATTTCGTTCCTGCATGGATGCATATGGATGAGGTAAACGCCATAGGTGGAATTAAGCAATTCTATGAAGCAAATCCAGGCATACTAGATCAGGCAAGAACTATGGCCTTCGTTACTCTAGCATTCTCTGAGCTTACGCATATGATTGGTATGAGTGATGTTAAGCACTCCTTCATTCATATTTTTAAGGATAAGAACTGGATGATGGCTTTAGCCTTCGCTTTAGGTATTGCATTACAAATTGTTGTTGTAATGGTACCGGGTATTAACTCTATATTTAAGACAAGCTGGCTATCTCTTATGGAATGGTTCATTACGATTGGATTATGTTTAATCCCAATTGTAATCCATGAATTCTTAGTTTTAGTTTGGCATAAGCATACAAGAAATAAGTAAAAGTAAAAGTTAGGCGTCCTTGAATGGACGCCTTTCATTTTTTATTAGGAAATTGTAAAAATAACATTTATTTTATTTAGAATTAACATATAAAAACTAATTTTTACCTTAAAATAATTCGATAATTTACAGTTTATGAAAAAATAGGGAAAGTTTTTTCTCCCCTAAAGTACAGCAATACAAAAATGATTTTTTGACTTTACTTTTACATAGTCTTTTTTAAATTTTATAGATTTTTATGGAAAACATTGAAACAAGAGTTGCAGTTATTGGTAGTATCGTTGAAAAAAAGAAAATGTAGAAGTACTAAAAACCTATTTACCTTGACAAAACATTCAAAATGATGGTAAAAACACATTGTTTTGCCGTCAAAATGATGGTAAAATGGAAAAATAAAGATATTTGGTATAAAGCTGATTCTACTCGATATGAAGGACTTACAGAATATGTTATTTCTAATCTTTTATTAAAATTAACATTAAAAAATGATGAATTTGAAGATGGAACATATGCGGATTATACTGAAACTATATTTTTATATAGATAAGTATTTTAAAATCTCTTAAAGCTTTAATTTTCTTAAATCTTTAGGGGATTTCTTTTTTTTATATATATTTTTGTTTATAATAATATAAATGAAGGTGTAAGCATGAAATTCTTTAATAATGAGAAAAAAGAAGAAAATAAAATAAAAACCTATGATATCGATGGCTATGATGAGGATGGCTATAACAAGGAAGGCTATGACCGCTTTGGGTATAATAAGGAAGGCTTCAATCGTGAAGGCTATAATAAAATGGGCTATAACATAGATGGCTTTGATAGAAATGGCTACAACCGTGATGGCTATGATATAGAAGGCTTAGATATGTATGGCTATAATAAGGATGGCCTAGATAAGCTAGGCTATGACCGTTTTGGCTATAATAAGGATGGCTATAATAAATATGGCTATGACAAATATGGCTATAATAAAGAAGGCTATAATGCCTTAGGGTATGATAAGGAAGGCTTCAATCGTGAAGGCTTTAATAAGGATGGTATTCATAAAAGCCAAATAAAGAAGAAAACCTATGATTCCTTAGGCTTTGATGAAGAGGGCTATAACACATACGGGTTTAATAAAGAAGGCTTTAACAAAAAAGGCTATAATATAGAAGGCTATGATAAATATGGCTATAATGCACAAGGCTTTAATAAGGATCATATGCATAAAAATGGTACTCCATATGATGAAGAGGGCTATGATTTTAACGGCTTTAACAAGGAAGGCTTTAATAGATGGAAATATAATAGAGAAGGTATTCATGAAAGTATTGTTCCTATAAGAGAGGAATTTAGAGCCTTAGCGAAGAAAAATATTGGTAAAATACTATTCCACGATAAATTTGGGGAAGGTAAAATTGTATCGATTACTCCTAATGTGGATTATAAAAGTGGATATTTTAAGGTTTTATTTTCTCATGGAATAGAAAAGGAATTTCTATTCCCTTCTGCCTTAAATAATTTCTTTACAGAAAATGATTTTTTAAATAAGCCTATAGAGGAATTAAATTATAGTGAAAGAGAATTTGTTAAGGAAAGAAATTATTTATCCTTAGTAGAAAATAAATTAAATGAATTATCTAGTGCAGAATATAAAGCCAAAACTATCGTAAGAGATACCTCCTGGAATAATCCATATGATGAGGATTATGACCCTCAAGAGACAGAGGATTATTTTTACAATAAATCCATGAAGGATTATTGGAATAAGGTAGCTCTATCTCCATTCTTTGGAAGTGTTACGATTAAGGATAAGTCCTATTATATTGGTAAGGATGCAATTTTAGGCTTTGTGTATGATTGGAGAAGTGTAGAAGCATCTCCATATTATATGTATGCATCCTTACTTGAATCGGATTTAGATATAAAATTAGTAAGAAATCATACGATTGAATATAAAAGATATAAAAGCTTTATGGATTTATTTAATAAATTAAATCCAAAGAATTCCAATATTGTATCTACAGATGAATATTTAAATCAAATATTAAAGGATCAAAGATTATCTAAGGAAACACATGAAATTATTCATTCCATTCAGAATAAGCAATTTGAAATTATTTCGAATTTAAATAATGAAAATATCTTAGTGAATGGATGTGCTGGGTCTGGTAAGACTATGATTCTATTCCATAAGATTGCCTATATGGCATTTCATAAAAAGGATTTTAATCCTAAAGAGGTATTAGTTATATCTTCGAATATCTTATTAAAAAGAGAAGGAGATTTACTCGCTCGTGAATTAAAGCTCGATAGAATTAGAAATTATAGCTTAGAAGGATTTTATGATTCCTTATTAAATTCAATTACAAAGCAATATGATTTAAATATAGATTATAGCTTTAATGCTATACAAAAAAGAAATCCTAAAATCTATAATAAGGATTTCCTAAATGAATTAAATTTCAATTTTTTTGAATGTTTAAAGGATTTATCTAAGATAGATGCTTTAGTTTCAAAATATTTAAAAATAAAGGAAAATATATTCATAAATAAAGATTCTATAGAGGATATAATCAAGATATTCTCTAAAATACCATTTATGAATTTAATTCAGGAATTTAAAAATAATGATTTATTAAAGATTAAATCCGTATTTAAGGATAATGTAGAATATAATCAAAAGGGAGATTTATTAAAGAATTATACGAATAGAAATCTATTTATAGAATATTTCAATAAGGATTCGGATTTAATTCATAAAATCGATGCTTATATAAGCTATAATAAGGAAATTAAGAATTATAATTTATATAAGGAAGGTAAGCTTCCTTCATATAAATTAACTTTAGCTTCTCATTATTTAAATTCTTTAATTAAAGATTCCTATAATCTAATCGATTATAAATTCCTATTGTTATATTTAATTAAAGATTTAAATATAGATTATCCATTTACAACTACCATATTTATTGATGAATATCAAAATTATTCTAGAGTGGAATTTGAGCTTATTAAGGACATTTATCCTTATGCAAGCTATAATTTCTTTGGCGACCTAAAGCAAAGAATTGATGCCTCTAGCATAAATTCTACTCTTGAGCTTCCTTTCTTATTTAAGGAATATATTTTAAATGTCAATTATAGATCCTCTAAGGAGGTATGCTGGTATTTAAATAAGAAATTTGATACCAATATGCAGCCTATTGGAGTTTATGGTAGGGCAGAGGAAGTAAGTATAGATCATTTACTTGCGATTGATGAGGAAAAGGATCGCTGTGCATTAATTGTTAAGGATTTTAACTATACGAAAATACTTAAGACAAAGAATAAATGTAAATTTATTAATGTTTTAAAAAAGGATAAAATCGATAGAGATTATATTAATATTTTATTAGTAGATGATGTAAAGGGACTTGAATTTGAAAAGGTTTATGTATATCCTTTAGGTATGAGCAAGGAAGAGGAATATTTAGCCTCCTCTAGAGCCTTGAGGCATTTAGTTGTTTTAAAGGAGTGATCGTATGGCACATATTTTAAATTTAGAAGAATTTGAAAAGGTCTATAAATTCTTTGATTGTAGTCTTTATAAAATGGAAGTAGAATATCCTAGTGTTTATGATGACATAAAGAATTTAAATGTGTCCGATTCTACTTTTAAAAAATGGAACGAGAAATATGTATTAAAGGATATAGATTCTTTTGATAAAGAGAATATAGATTCTATTCATGGAATAAAAAGAGATGTTTTTATTCCTGTAGATTATTCGATTACAAAAAAATTATTCTTAAATTTTAAAGAAATTCTAGATATAGATAGTATATCTACTATAGATAAGCTTGAATGCTTATTAGATATTCATTTTAGCCTATATCCAGGAAAGCAGGCTCCATTTAGTGGGTTTATGGGTTTAGCTGTATATAATAATGATTTCGATTTATTAAATGAAATGAGAGAAATTTATATTCATTTATTAATGGAATCTAAGGGGGAGGATTGCATAGATTCCTATAAGATATTTATTATTTTTTCTTTGGCCTATGATCTTGATTATAAATTAGATGAATTAAATAAGAAATATGCAATAAAAGCGAAAAAGGCCTTCCAAGATGATATAGAAGATGGTGAGTCCTTGTGGCCTATGGTTTGCTATTTAACAGGTATAGCTGTAGAAGAAAATTATAGAAATGCGTATAGAGCATTAAAGCTTACCTATGATAAATACCATGAGATTAGTGATGATTTTATTAATTATTTATCCTTTATTAATTTCATTGCGAAAAGGAATTATACTCCAGATGATGTATTAAAGCTTGAATCCTTAGAGAAGAGAGAATCTATGCCAGAGCTTGAAGAAAAGATAGGCTTATATCCTGGAGAGATTTAAGATTTGTATTAAATAGTGATTTCAAAGAAAGAGTTTAAAATTTTTAAAATATAGAAAATGAGGGAAAAAGTATGTTGAAATGGGAAGATAAAACGGATTTTTTTAGTGAGGAAAGAAGACATTGGTGTGGAAGATATTTATTACAATGTGAAGTTGCGTTAGATGAAATTGAAGTAGATGTTTATTCTTCATCTGATTTGTGGGAGGTATTTATTCAATTTGGAAAAATAACTGGTGTTTCATACGAAAAAGAAGAAAATATATATGAATTAAGAGATAATATCAAAAAAGATATAGAAGAAATATATTCTAAATATAAATTTGATATTCCTGGTAAGGTAATTAATGAATTTTGTGAAAAATATAATCTAGATATTATGAGTTCTTTTTTTGATTTTTCTAGCTTTTTTTAAAATTGAACAAAGATAATGATTTGATGTAGATTAGCATTTTATATGTAACTAATAATAAATAATATTATTAAAATAAATGAAGTGAATATTTCGCCTGAATAGCGCCAGCGATTCGCAGTTAGAGAGCCACCTATTCACGGGAATAGAACCACCCGTTTTAAAAGCGGATGGTTCATTATTTTTTGTAGCGAATAAATGTGAACTAAATATGGTTTTATTTATTCCATATGTATTTATTATTTTTATGTGCTCTTTATCTCATATTAACATTACCAGATTCAATAGTAGTAGAATTATGTACAATACGATCCATAATAGCATCTGCATGTAAACTACCACCTAAACGTGTATGCCAGTCAGCTGTTTTATACTGACTAACAAAAATAGTTGAAGATTATCATATCGTATTTCAAATAATTCAAATAAAAATTGAATGTCATCTTGTGTCAAATCATTAATTAACCACTCATCAATTACAAATAATTTATAAGATGCCAATCTATTTAAATATACACCAATTGTTAAATTTAACATTTGTCGGATTAAAAGCATAACATTTATCGGGTTTTTTTAAAAACATTTGTCGGATTAAATCTAAAAATTGCAAATACATAGAAGTTATTCCAAATGGATCTGTAAAATAATTTATCAGTGGTAATGTTATTTAATAATATTATCAATTTAAAAGCATTAGGAAAAACATTAATAGACAGATAATACGAATTAGAAAATATATTCATATGTGGCTATATAGATTGCTGATGATATCAAAAAAATAATTGACATAAATACAACCCAAATAATAGAAAAATTATATCCAAAAAGAAAGCCTCGAAGAAGGGATTTATTTACTGTAATGCATGTTCCCTTTAGAATGGCATAATTTTGGCATTTTTTGACATGAATTAAAAAATGGGGAAACACAAAAATCATAATGTTGTTATTGATTTTTGTGTTTAAGATGGATTATAATTTGATTTGGGAAAAAGAAGGCTTAACCTCAATAATGACAACTGAGAGAAACTTATGCGTTGAGAGATGGTTTACAAATACATTAACTATGCCATATAGTTATCCAGTATCTTCACATTCAAAAAACGAAACATTAATTTATGGTCAGGAGTATACAGATGGTATTTGAAATTAGATTTAAAAAGACCCTTTTATTTATATTAGCTACCTTGTCTTTTATATTTGTATTGACTTCTTGTAGCAATAAAAACTCATATAGCGGAGTTGAAAGAGATTTTATTGCTAAGCATTCTGATTTCTTTTGGGAAGAGGAAAATATAGAAAAAGAATTGTGCTTATATCAATACGAAGAATACTATTTTTATTATTACTCATTTGTCAAAAATGATACCGGTGAAGAATTCGAAAGAGTATCGATGTGGGAGTCATCTAAAAACATGAACGGCGTTAATATGTATAAAGAAAAAGCACATATATATTTAATGCCATATGATTTAAGTAGTCAGTTTCCTGAAGAGTATCAGCTTTATTTAAATGCAAAGAAGCTTGGTTTAATAAAAGAATATACAGCAGATGAAATAGAAAAGATTAAAAGTAGTATTTAATATTTTAAAGTAA
>NZ_JAXFPY010000006.1:0-14449 GCF_034179385.1 Anaeroplasma sp. | reverse complement strand
AAGCTTCTTTCACTATCATTCTATATCTATAATATATCTAGGAAAATTAAAAACTGCAACAAAACTGCGATAATTAGAATTGCAGTTTTAATGCAGTTTAATATCTTAATGATTTTGAAAATTATAACAAAAATTAGATTTTTACTCTCTTCCATATTTTATAATCAAAGTATTCGTTAGAAAGATTATCAATAAAACATTCATATAATTGGCTCACATCTACATATTTCGTATATAATGTTCTAAACCTTAACTTATATGTTTTTTTACTTAGCATATTATATACGACCATTTCCTTTTCTTGTATTCGTTGACGAGCAATTTCATCAATTGTATTGTAGCCAGGATTGTCATTTTCCCATGCTTTTATACTATTAATTAAATTATTATGTTCTTCTTGTTTATTCCGTTCCTTTTTCTTTTCAATTTCTTCTTTAATCTCTTTGGGTGATTTTAACAACACCCAAACTTTTTCATTATAATCAGGATTTATTTCTACTGATAGATTTATAGTTCCAACTTCAATTTCTAAGGAATTGTAGCTATAAGCACTCACATGTCCCAAGCCTAATAAATGTCTTATACAATATTCTTTATTAGTTAATAAGTTCTTAACATATAACGTACTATTAGGCTTAATAGATAATAATTCAGGAATAGAATTACAATTAAAAGCTAACTTACTTATAGCATCTCTTTTTGCTTGTAATTCCGCTTCTCTTAGTTTCGATTCAGCTTCTATTTTAGCCTTTAATTCTTCTTTTCTTTTTTTTCGTTCTTCAAATTCCTTATCCTTACACGAAGCAATAAAAGACCAAATTTTTTTATCTTGATCCTTGATTATATAGTTACGCCCTACTCCCCAATAGCCAGTTGGCTTAGAGTAATCTATTTTAGCATATTTTCCAGTTATTTGTCCGTTATAATTAGTGGAAATTTCCCCATTATTTCCAAATACGACCATCAAATCTTTAGTGAATAGATTTTTAATATACATGCAAGAATAACTTTCGTTCCATAGTTCTTTTACTGTCTTACCGTCCTCAATAGTTTCAGGAGCATCAGGTACTTTAGGTGATGGTAAGATTTGTGAAGGATTATTTAATGCCGAATCAACAAATTGATCAATCGATAAACCTCCACCTCTATATGTTTCAAAATATGTAAACTCTTCTTTTGCATATGTAACTCTAACAAGAGGAGTATTATTCATTTCTTTTTCCGATAATTCAAAATAAATAATAACATCTTTTGTATTCACATCCATTTGTCTAAAATTTGAGTCAGGATTAATCCATTCATATTTGTTATTATATAATGAACAAATTTTATCATCATATGAATCATCAATTCTATCAAAAATCCATATCACTTTATATCCTAATGATTTATAAAACGAATTTCTATCTTTAAACTCATCAATAGAAAGTTTGCTATGTTGGAATTCAATTACAAGTTTATTACTTTCAATTAGAACATCAGCTCTATGTTTTATATTGTTATGTTGTTTTACAACCTCTCGATATTCTTTTGGAAACCTATTTTGCCATAAAATATGCCAATCACACATTTCTTCATAATGCCATGTGTCATTACATACCTTTCCTTTTTCATGAGCAAAATGGTGAGCTTTTATCTCACCCATTCTTCTTATAAGCTTTGCATCACAAATTGGACAATAATATTGAACCTTAGCACTTGAGTCATCTATATGTACTTTATTTTTAAAACTATCATGTCCAAAAAACATTTAATTCACCTCATAATCATTGAAACATATTGATTATATTATACACCTTAAATTCCATTTCGCGAGTAAACAAAAAGCATAGCACTAAAATCAATGATAGTTGGTATAAAACAAATTTTGGCTCAACTTTAAAGTAGTGGTGGCACTTTACCGCTCTACTAGAAATACATTATTTTATTAATTCTACAATAGGTAAATCCGCAGCTGCAAAATTAATACTTTTTAAGTCATCTACATTTACCCATTTTTTCTCTGTATGCTCTGTCAATTCTAATTCACCTTGAATTAGCTTACATTCATAAGCATACATAGTAATACTAAACGGTTTTTCTATATTCGTATATTCATAATTCGATACACCAATATATATTATTGGTTCTATTATTGTTTTTAATTCTTCTCTTATTTCTCTTACAATTGTTTCTTCATGTGTTTCATTAGCCTCGACTTTACCACCAGGAAATTCCCAATAACCTTCTAATGCTCTTCCTGGTCCTCTTTTGCAACAAAAGATTTCATTTTTGTCATTTTTAATTACCGCACATACAACTTCTACATGTTTCATTTATCACTGCCTCATTTTTTTAATTAATTGGTTACTATAGATTCTGGAATTTCAAAATCAAACCAGTATTCTTCTGGAACCGGATTTTCTAATATAACATCATACATAACTGTAGGATGAGTTTTAACAATACCTTTTTCTACAGTATCTACTGTTGAAGGTCTTGGATTGACTAGTGTCCCAACCCCAAAATAGGTAAATGGTAAGGTAATACTATCTTCTTTTTCCATTTTTCTAATAAATAAATGTACTTGTTTTGATTTTGCAAGTTTTGGACCGTCCCCCATTTTAAAAGTAGTATCCTTTACGCTTTCCCATTGGAATTCGCTCGCTGATAAAAACTCATCTTTATAATCAAAATTGGTTTTTTTATTACCAGTTTTATTTAATCCTACATAAAAGTAAGGTATATCATTTTCAGGAAATTCGGTTCCCTTAACATACATTGTCCCTTCTTTTAATCTAATCTTTTGAATTTGTTCTTTAAAGTAATTGCCATAAAGCTTGAATTTGCCTTCATACTCACCAAATTCAATGTCATACCTTTGTAATCCATAATCCAATAAATCTTCTAAATAAGCTATAAATGAATCCGTCTTTGAATCAATATTATATTCATTATTTTCATTCAAAATCTTATCTTTCTTTAAATGAAATAATGCATTTTCTAATGTATCCTTTGTTACTTTAGAATTCTTACCTATTAATTCATCTATGTTTATTTTTTCAATTAATAATTGCTGTAATAATAAATATTCATCTATTCTAACTAATGGTAATAATTCAGAAACCGAATCAATGAATCTAATTTGTTCATTGGTGAAGATTTCAAGTTTAGGTTCTCCTATTGTTTTCAAGAAGGAATAATAACTCTTACTCTTGTTCCCGCCAATAGAAGATTTCATTAATCGCATTAAATCAGGAGCACAATCATTATTTAAAAAATCTAAGTGAGAAGGATAAGTTTCCTTTTTTAAATATATCTTAAAATTCTCATAATCTTTTTTCAGATATTCCTTTGAATTAAAATTTTCTTTCTTTATAAAATCAATTATTTCTTCTTTTGATAGCTCATCGATATGAATCATAACACCAGGAATATTCAAAGCTTTAAAATCTGTACGAATCATATCCATGATAAATGGTTTTTCCAAAACAGTAGTCTTACCTAATGAACCTAAAGCCCTAGCCATTTGGATTGAACGGTCATAATTATTACCAATGAAGTCTAAGACAGTTACATATTGTTTTCCTTCATACTTTCTCATTCCACGACCTAATTGTTGAATGAAAATAGTTGAAGATTCTGTTGGCCTTAAAAATAAAACCATATTTATCGCAGGTATATCTACACCTTCATTTAAGATATCAACGGTACATATAATTTCAAGAGGATTAGAATCATCCTGCAAATCCTTAAATGCTTTTATTCTTTGCCCTAAATCATTATTACCGGTTAATGCTATAGAACAATAACCGACGTTCTCTAGTTCATCTGCCATAAGAATTGCATGGGCTACACTAGTACAGAAAGCAATAGCTTTAAGCTTTCCTACTGGCTTATGCTTTTCAATTTCTTCTTTTATAAACTCAATATTTTCTGCCTTAGCTATTTCTTTAGCAATCCTTGTATTGTCTTTAAATTTATAATCTACCAACTTATCCCTAATACCATAATAATGAAATGGCACTACTAAATCATTTATAATAGCATCCCTTAAACGTAATTCATATGGAACGTTCTTATCAAACATAGCAAATACATCTTGATTATCCATACGTTCGGGGGTCGCTGTGATTCCTAGCAGGAAACCAGGTTTAAAGTATTCCATTATTGATTTATATGTAGATGCAGCTGCATGGTGGCATTCGTCCATTACAATATAGTCAAACTCATCAGGTTTAAAATCGTTTAGATGCTGGGAGAGCATAATATTTGATGCGAATAAAAAATCACAATCGATTTCTTTATGCTTCCCCACATATAAACCGTAAGTTTTTTCTGCTCCAAAAACCTTCATGAATGTGTCTTTAGCATCAGATAAAATCTTATCTCTATGGACAACAAATAATACTCTTTTAGCATCATAGTTTCTAGCATCAAAAGCCGAAAGATATGTCTTTCCAGAACCAGTAGCAGAAACCACTAATGCTTTATTAATTCCCATATCCCTATATCTTCTAAGTTCCTTTAATGCAGTTCTTTGCATAGCATTAGGCTTAATCTTTGATGATACAGGATCAAAGAAATCCATATCCCATTTAACCAATGAATATTCTAATTGCATTTGATATTCTTTGATTAATTCTGGTGTCAATGGCTTAGTATTCTTCCAAAGTGAATCGAATTCTATATCTGCTTCATCTTTAGATTCAAATGCTTCCCTAGATTTTAAAGATACATTCCATTCAATATTCTTTAGTAATGCAAATCTAGTAATGTTTGTTGAGCCAACAATGAATTCATATGAATCATTATATTCAAATAAATATCCTTTTGAATGAAAACCATTATCTCCAAAACAATTCAAGTCTAAATGACATTCAAAATTGGGATAATTTAATTGCCAATTATAAAAAGTTCTTAATGAAGCAATATCTGTAAAGTTTTGGTAAGTAGATGTAATAATTTTACCAGTTACTCCTCTTTTTAGCGCTTCTTCAATTATCTTTTCTAATAATACTAAGCCAGCTTTTTTAATAAAACTAACAGAAAAGGAAAATGAATTACATTTTTCAATAGAAGTTTTCAAATTTTCTAAAAAGGTATTTTCTGTATAATTTGTAATGAATTTGTTGTCAATCATTTTATCAATCCTTCTTTAATATAACATTTAACCATTTTTCATTTCTGTCTGGTCTAACATCTTCCGTAATTAAATATTCTAATACTTTAAAGCCTGTATTTTCAATATGTTGATTAAACGATACCTCATTTAAGTCAGTAAATTCTCTGCCATTTCTTTCCCCTTCAAATTCACCATATTTAAATGAGCAATACATGATTCCATCATTCTTTAATGATTTATAACATTTTTTAAATACACCATTTAATTCCTTTGATGGCACATGAAGTAAAGAGGCACATGCCCATATACCATCAAATAGATTTTCAAATTGCATTTCTTGGGCAGTTAATTGATATACATTTTTTAAGCCTATTCTTTCCCCATTCTTACAGAATTCTTCTGTTGGATCCAATGAATATACAGTATAACCTTTATTCATAAAATATAGAGAATCTCTTCCACTACCGAATCCTAAATCTAGGATAGTTTCAGGATTATTCAAATACTTTTCAAAAAACTCATATTGAACTGACATATCACAGTTGATAGTTCCTTCAATAAAATCTTTTGCATGTTCATTATAATAATTCACACTTATAACCTACTCTCATAAAAGAATTTATCTACATAATTATTCTTAATAGCTTCATCCATTGATAATTTGAATGAGCCAGATAATAATGTTTCTAAATTCTTATTTCTTTCCTTTAGTCTTTCTATTACTTCATTAGAAGGTATTGAATTTGATTTAGAGGAATTCATAGACTTACTAGTAATAACCAAATTCCATATATCATCAGAATACATAAAGCTCCATGGTATTACATGATCTATAGAAATATCATCTTTTGAAATAGGCTTTCCTGTATAGAAATCTATTATTTCTTTTCCTTCAAATTCCTTTAACAATTCTTCTTTATATTTATTTAAATTATTACGTTTTAATTTTGCCTCAGAGATTCCGTTTACCTTAGATGCAATCTTAGGAGCAAAATTAAACTTTTCAAGTAGTTGAGCCCACTTATAATTTAATAGCTTAGATAATACTATAGAGTACTCTTTTAATTCATATATATTATTAAGATTAAATTTAATTAAAGACTCTGATTTATTATATTCATATATTTCTAATGTATTGCCTGGTATATTTTTAAATCTCCAACATACATTTTCATGTAAGGTTTTAGAAATATGCTTTATTGTTGATTTAAATAATTCTTTATTATTCTTTTCAAAATAATCATAAGCATCATCAAACCAAATAGGTATATTACTATTTTCTTTTTCTTTATAGTAATCAATTAATTTATTTGTGTCTTTACAAATTACTGGATCTTTATCTTTATATGGAGATTGCTTTAATTTGAAAAAGAATAATTGATTCCAATAATATTTAAGCATTCTTAAAGAAATACTATCAAAATGAAGAATAGCCTTGTCATTATCAGCTTGGTAATCATCGAATGTTATACATTCAATAATTGCACGACCCCAAGCCAATTTATAGGTATTATCATTATTCATTTGTTCTATAATTGATAACCAATCATTTATATAAGTAGGAATCATAACTATCATCTCCATTATATAATTTCTCAATCCTTATATTTAATAGTATTATTTATGTAAAATTATAGCATCTTTTTGAGAAATCTCATACTAATTATGCTCATATTTATCAAATAAAAATATCAATTTACATTTCATAAGAACGACCTCTTCGGCCATATCGTGATTGCGCACACGTTACAAAAGGACCATTTTCCATATGTTTATTGCCACAAGGTTTGACTATAAAAAAAGTATTTTGGATTTATTTTCACCAAAATACCCATTTTATATAAATTTCAAATTTTAAAACCCGACTTATCTAAGCCGGTTTTTATCGATTATAACTATAACCTCCACAAATGAGACATCGTAATTCAATAGCATAATCAGCGATAATAAAACATCTTTATATCAGTGGTTCTCTAAAGTTTCTAATAGTATCTCTTCTTTATCTAACCTAGATGCATCTACTCCACACTTAGTGTGAGGATTAATTGTCCAAAATAATCTAGTGGATCCCTTCATTGCAAAGCCTGGTCTATGTGCTATTTTATATCCTCCTGCAAGAAGTAGATATTCTAATGTATCATTTACTTTTATAATATACTCTTTATTATATTCTTCAGGTAAATTTGGAAATAGTTCTTTTATTTCATCTTGGGGTAATAAATCGTAGAATAGCTTAATACCTAATTGCATTAAGATATCCTTTTTATTTA
This sequence comes from Anaeroplasma sp., assembly GCF_034179385.1. NCBI lineage: Bacteria > Bacillati > Mycoplasmatota > Mollicutes > Anaeroplasmatales > Anaeroplasmataceae > Anaeroplasma > Anaeroplasma sp. The sequence continues at coordinate 7,075 of NZ_JAXFPY010000006.1, read as the reverse complement.
ATGCTAATTGATATAAAGCATTTTTGGATAAGTCACTCTGAACTAAATCATTATTTGTTCTTGTTAGTTTTTCTAATGCTTCATGAATATGCTTATTCTTTAGTAACTTTATGGAATCATTCTCTTGAATCATAAAATCATAATTATTTGATTCATTTTGTAAATAATTGATACTACTATCCATTATTTGATATTTATCTATAGATAATTTAGATACAATAGAATCAAATTCATTTACAATTTCATTCATCTTATTTAATGATTCTAAATCCAAATCTATTTCATTATTCTTCCATAGAATAAAGGTATCCCCTTTTTTATATTTCGATAAATATTGTTTTTTGTTTTGGCTTTTTATCACTATAAAGTAGGTATCCTTTATTTTCTTATGACATTTTGCTTTTATTATTTTTTCCACGAATGATTCTCCTCTACTATGAAAGCTATAATCCTTTTATCTCCTAGAGATTCATCAATATAACTGCCTATAAATAATTCATTATGCTCTTGAGTATGCATTTCATTTAATAAATAACTTGCTTCCCATAGACTCAAATTTTTATCGCCATAGTTAACCAATAGAATGTTCTTATTTTTTAAATCTAATTTAGATATTATAGATTTTGAATTTGATTCATCTATAGGATTATCTAATTCATATCTATAATATTTAAATACTTTATTCCTTAAAACTTCCATTACATCATTTTCATCCATGCTTATTAATCCAATGCCATACATTGCATATAATAAATCTATAATCGTATTTTTTATATCATCTGTATGAATATAGGAATCTAATCCATTTAAATGAGGATCATTCGGATTCAATACTTGTATATAGTAATACTTATCCTTTATATCCATATAATTATCTGAATCTATAATAATTATTTTAGAATCTTCTATATCATTTAAATGAACAGGCTCTATAAAATCATCTGAATCAATAATATTTATTTTAGAATTTTTTATATGATTTAGATGATTTAGATGATTTGAATGAACATACTCTATAACATATTTATTAAAGGATTCAATTTCTTTAATCAATTCTTCATTCTTCGTAAATACGGTTGTTTTTTTTAACATTATCTTTTCACCTCAAAATCAATAAATTTTTATTATCCTAATCTTTACTTATACAGGCTGTTTGCCCCAATCTAACACAAAGATTTTTTGTATTATAAAGAGATTTCACCATATATATAAGAGTTATAAGTTTAATATCTCAATAGCTTTAAAATATAAATCTAGAGTAAATCCACGTTTATAGGTATCTAGAAAGTGAGCTTTTAAAACCTCACTTTCGCTATAACCTAGATCGTTGTCATCTAAGATTACATAGTGATTGCATGGATTTTCATTTAGATATTCTAGTATTTCATCACTTCTATTTTTATGAGTCCTTCTAAAATTTAAGTAATTCACAAGAATCATATAATTATCAAATAGATTATCTATTTTATTTCTTTCTTCCGCAATCAATCTTCTATCCGATATAATGACCAAATTAGATTTCGTATCTTGTAATAAATGAACTAAATTTTTCGATTTAGTTTCTTCAAATGTATCATCGATTAAGTTTTTATCACCTGGTGTATTTAATACACCATCTATATCTAAGAATACTATTTTATCCATACCTTAAATCCTTTCAAAGTATTTATGCTAAGTTTTACATTTCATTTTCATTATCTAGCAATATTATTTACATAAATTCTTTAGCTCCTTTTGGTATTTATCAAATTCTTCTCTTTTATCCTTGGTTAATTTCATAAACAGATTATAGTTATCAGAATAACATAGATAATCTATATTCTTTTTATTTGCCCTTTCTAGTCTTTTAATGACATGAGGATAGTATTTCATTCGAATCTTTTCCAAAGGGAATTCATGTTTTCTTTCTATAATAATTGATGTCTTTTCATCCTTAATTAATTTATTGATATATTCATTTTCATCATTTAAAAGCTTAAATGATATATCAATAGAATCTAAATTATTATATGCATCTATTACTTTTAATTCTTCTGAATTGAATTCAAAATGTTCTTCTAAATATAGGATATCTTTATCGTAAATATGCCCTATTTCACAAAAAGAATCACAATATGCATCAAAGCATAGTAATGCTTTTCTATAGGCAAAAACATTTGAATTCGTCAATTTATATGGCCTATATTTAATGCCATCGATGATTACACATTGGTGTTCTCTTATCGCTCTATCTAATTTTAGTAACTTTGGATAGGTAAGAATATAGTTTTTCGTATCCATAGGTAAAGCTAGAAAGTATCTTAAGTATCCAGATAAGAAATCATCCATAGTTACACATTCCTTACCTCCAATGATTCTTAACATTCTTTCATCATCCTTAGTAAGCCTGAATTGAACCTTAACGAATTCTTCATCATTATCTAAGCTTCTATTCGATAATACCCTTAGTAATTGAATTCTTACCAATTCTTGTATGAATTCATATTCTTTAGAGCCTTCTTTAAGTTTATTTTTAAAGTTTCTATCCATAGAATCTTTAAAATACTTTTTTTCTAATATTTCATTAACATCATTAGAGAAGCTTCTTTCCATGTTATTTAAATATAAATAAGTATTTTCTATGATAAGTCTGATCATAGTAGATCTAGCCTTTGTTTGTTTCTTTAATAAGCCTCTATTATACACTCTTATTTTATCCAATTCTTTTAATTCAGAATTCGTTAAGAAGACATTATAGCTTGATGGCTTACATTCATATTCTGCCTCATTTACTTTATACCAATCTTTATCACTCATATTCCTATAACCTTTCTAAGTTCATTATATATCTATATTATATTTGCATAAATAAAAAAGCGCAACAAAACTGCAGTATAGGACTACTGCAATTTTTAATGCACTTTTTGGTTTGTGAGAATCCAAAATTCGAAATGGATGATATTTTACCATGAAGTGAAAAGCTCACCTCAAAAACTAAAATTAGATTTGGAATAAAAAGAGAGACAAACTCGTATAAAATGTGGGTTTGTCTCTGTTTTTGTTTTATTGAAAGTTACTAATTCTCGAATTAAATGTGAGATTTTTTCACTTTGTAATCCGCTTGGAATCTTTTATGGATACTTACTCAATTATAATTTTGTCCAAACAACAACTTCTCCATCAACATAATGCCAATAATGATCATCATATGCTGTACCTTCTTCATTTAAGCTAGGCTCAGTTTCAGAATAATAATATCTGGTTGCGTTGATAAAATAATCGTTGCTAGTAGAACTTATGTTTATAGCATCCCAATTTTCTTTTGTACCATAATAATAAACATTTTCGATAGATTTTGAATATTGAAATTCTTGGCCATTTATTTTATTGACACTACTTCCTATAACAATAGATTTAAGACCATAACAATAAGTAAATTGACCCCTTAATTCACTTACACCATTTCCAATGGTTACATGCTTAAGTTTTATACACCAAAAGAATGTATTTGTATACAATTTATTAACATTATCTGGTATCCTAATATTTTCTAAAGAATAGCAATAGCTAAACACATTACTATTCATTATAGTTACACTATTTCCAATGGTTACATTTCTTAGATTCGTACAATTGCTAAATAGATAATCACTCATTGTCTTAACATTATTTTCAATAATAACATCAGTTAATGAAGTACACTTGTCAAACATCCTCACACCTGTAGTTTCGCAATCCAGGCTAACATTAGTAAGTAAATTACATTCGGCAAATACATATTCACCAAGAGAAACTATATTATTTGGAATAGTAAGACTAGTTAATCCACATTCAAAAAATGCATAATTACCAATGGAAAGATTACCACTGCCAAATTTTAAAGTTTTCATAGATAAACACTTGCTAAATGCGTAATCTCCAATTAATGTTAAGTCATTCGGTAAAACAATACTTTCTATCCTATTACAATTATAGAACGCATAAGCACCAATTGATGTTACACAATTCGGTATTATTATATTTTTAATTGTGATATTGTCGTAGAATGCATACGGATAAATACTATATGTTTCACCATCGCTAAGTGTAGGAAGAGTAACGTTAGCTGCATTTCCTAGGTAATCTACAAGATAGATATTACCATTGCTATCGGTATTAAAGACAAAGCCATTTTCATCTACAGTAAACACACTGCCTTCTACATTCACATATAATGCATATAGTCCTATTGAACCATTAGTTGTAGAACCAGTAGTTATTGTTAATGAAGATTCATTCTTAATCTCTAATAAATTATAGCAGTTTAAGAAAGCATTATCTTGTATTTCTGTTACAGAACTAGGTATGGTTATCTTAGTAAGTCTTGTATAATTACTAAATGCATATTTGTAAATACTATATGTTTTATTCTCAGCAAGTGTTGGTAAAACAATCTCATTCTCACTGCCGACATAATCAACAAGGAACATATTATCCTTATCATCTTTATAGAATACATAGCCATTTTCATCTTTTATTAGTTTGCTTTCGGCATCTAAACTATTATAAATACATAAAGGTGAACCAAGATATGTGCCGTTTAAATTTTCTGTTCCACCATTATAAACCTCAAGTAGCTTATTGCACTCAGAAATACCAGTATTATAATATTTTAAACCACTACCAATCTTAACAGTTGTAAGTGATGGACATTGATATATTGCATTGTATTCAAGCTTTTCTAAACTATTTGGCATAATAATACTTCTTAAATTCGTACAATTTTCTATAGCATTTGCTTTTATTATTGCAACTCCCTCTGGAATTTCTAGAGTTGTTAATGAACTGCAACCATATAATAATCCAGCGCTAAATGTTTTTATATTCTTTGAAAATTCAATTGTTTTAAGACTACAACAATTCTTAAAAGCATATGATCCAATACAAAGTACACTGTCAGGTATAGATATACTTACAAGATTAGAACAGTTTTCAAACGCATGATCTAAAATAAATTTTGTTGTATGATTTATTGTGTATTCTGATTTTGTTTTATCTATTACACCACAGAAAATATTACCTAAATATTTTGCACCATCAACAACATTATATTCTAAATCATTAGCATCCAAGAATACATTTGTCCCCAATTCTATTAGATTATCAGGAATATTGATATTCTTTAGACTGACACAATACTTGAATGCTTCAGCGTCTATTTGAACTAATCCTTCAGGTAGCACAATGGTTTTAAGTGAAGAACAGTATTGGAATGCACAAGCATTAATTACTTTTAAGCTTGATGGCAAGATTATATTTACAAGATTGAAACAATTACCAAATGCTGCTGTACCAATACTTTCTATACCATCAGATAGATGAACAGTCATGAGTTTACTACAATTTGAAAAAATACCAGTTGAAATATTTGTCATACTATTTGATAGGGTAGCCTCAACAAGTTCTCCACAGTTGCTAAAGGCATATGATCCTATTTGTGTAACAGAATTTGGGATTACTACTGATTCTAGATCACAGGATTGGAATGCATAACCATCTATTTGTTCTAAGCCATTAGGTAATTCTATATTCCTAATATCCGTTGAACAGAATGCATATGTACCGATATACTTTATACTATTAGGTAAATCTACTTCTTTAAGCTTATAACAATTTCGGAATAAATAATTTGGTATAGACTCTGCGCCATCAGGGAGTGTAATACTAAGCAACGAAGAACAAAGATAGAATGCATAAATTCCATAAGATTTAACAGTTGAAGGTATTGCTATTGCAGATAGAGCAGAACATGAATAAAATGCATATTCATCAATTGCTGTTATACCTTCTGGAAGAATAACTTCTGCTAAACCTTTGCAATTATTAAACAAACCACTTGAAATCACTGTTACTCCTTCAGGTATCACAATACTTGTAATACCCTTGCATCCTTCAAATGCACTAGAACCAATAGAAACAATGCCTCTTGGAATAATCATATTTGTTATAGTAGATTGATTTTTAAATGCATCTGAACCTATAGCTGTTACAGGTAATCCATTATATGTTTTCGGAATTGTTACTTCAGTATCTAAACAAGTACCATAACCAGTTACAGTATATGAATTTGTTTCATAATCTAAAGTCCAACTTAATCCTTTACTACCACCAGCATCATATTCACAAGCAGTGCATACATTATCTGACCAAGTATGAGGAATTTTACTATCTATATCTGTTATAGTATCCGTTTCACTACATCCATCATGATCACATATTGCACTCTTAGTTCCGTCTTCTGTACATGTTGCGTCCCCATTTGATGCATATTTTGTAAAGCTGTGACCAAGCACTGGTAATTCTTCAGTTTTTGTATCCGTATATTCTACTCCTCCGAAAACTACCTTTGCAGTATAAGTTCTTACTCCGGTTTCTTCACATTTTGCAGGAGTTGTAATCTCACTTGTTATAATAGCTTTTACATTTTCAATATGATTTTTCTCTACTTCACAAGTCTGACATTTAAAAGATGCAGTGGCACTTCCGTAGTCCGTCCAATTCCATGTTGGCTCCCCATATATATGACCAAGCATAGTACCTTCATCAACTATTGTGTCCTTAGCATCACAACCTTCTCGATCACAGATTGCAGTTTTAGTACCATTTTTAGTTGATGTTGCATCATTATTTGATATATAGTTCGTAAAAATATGTCCTAAGGCCTCTACTATGATTTTATCTATTTCTTCTTTGTTCTCATTGAAATATTTATCACATACACTGCAATGATAATATGCTACATTTCCGTCATTTTCACATGTTGGTGATACTAGAGCTACTAGATTACCATATGTATGACCTGTTGCAGGAACTACTATTGTTTCTATTTCTTCTTTGTTCTCATTGAAATATTTATCACATACACTGCAATGATAATATGCTACATTTCCTCCCTTTTCACATGTTGGTGATACTAGAGCTACTAGATTACCATATGTATGACCTGTTGCAGGAATTACTATTGTTTCTATTTCTTCTTTGTTCTCATTGAAATATTTATCACATACACTGCAATGATAATATGCTACATTTCCTCCCTTTTCACATGTGGGTGGTA
>NZ_JAXFPY010000005.1:0-27912 GCF_034179385.1 Anaeroplasma sp. | reverse complement strand
TGTTTCATGCTTTAAAACCTCACCATGAGACCATGATCTGATTTCCTCAGGAGAAGCTAAACCGATTTTAATATACTTATATTGCTTCATCTTATTCCTCCTCCTCGAACGCGATATCGTCATCTGCTTCTTCAACCTGTGCAACAGCCTCAGTAGATTCTTCTACCTTAGCCTCATCATCAAAGTTCAAATTAGAAGCGGAAATGTAATTATAGGATACACGGTTTGTTTCAACCTGACGAATTGTATGATCAACGATAGAACGATTAACTTCGTTTTCACCGTCTTGATTAATTAATTCAACATGAATACCTAAGGACTGTAATTCACGTGTTAATACACGGAATGCCTCAGGAATGGATGTATCTGGTAATGGCTTACCAGATGCAATAGCATCGAATGTACGATCTCTTGCAACTAAGTCATCAGACTTAACGGTCATCATTTCACGTAAAACATGAGCTGCACCATATGCCTGTAGTGCCCAAACTTCCATTTCACCGAAACGCTGACCACCATTTTGTGCCTTACCACCCATTGGCTGCTGCGTAACTAATGTATACTTACCAATGTTTCTTGCATGTAGCTTATCATCAACCATGTGAGATAGCTTAACGAAGTACATGATACCAACAGTGATACGGTTTTCAAATGGTTCACCTGTACGACCATCGAATAGAATCTGCTTACCATCGCAAGTGTAGCCATCAACAGCTGCTTGATCGTCTGGGTTTAAGCCCTTATCGATCATTTCCTGACGGTGCATACCAGCTTCCTTCATGATCTGCTCAATATCTTCAATCGTTGCACCATCGAATACTGGAGTTGCAACCTTAAGTTCAGGTACAGCCTTTTCAATTTCAGCATTCGTTGGCTTAACACCATTCTTTGCTACATATTCCTCAACATACTTAGCTCTATCGCGCTCAGTAATTGTTCTAGCTGCCATACCTAAATGTAATTCTAGAACCTGACCGATGTTCATACGAGATGGAACACCCTGTGGGTTTAGCATGATGTCGATTGGACGACCATCTGCAGTAAATGGCATATCCTCAACTGGTAGGATATTCGAGATAACACCCTTGTTACCATGACGACCAGCCATCTTATCTCCAACCTGGATCTTTCTCTTCTGTACGATAAAGATACGAACAACCTCATTAACACCTGGAGTTAAATCATCACCCTGAGACTTCTTGAAATGCTGTACAGACTGTACAATACCTCCTCCTCCATGAGGAACTCTTAAAGAGGAATCACGAACATCACGGCTCTTCTCACCGAAGATTGCAAGTAATAGCTTTTCTTCTGGTGTTGGATCTGTTTGTCCCTTAGGAGTAGTCTTACCAACTAAGATATCTCCTTCCTTAACCTCAGAACCTGGAATGATAATACCATTTGCATCAAGATTTCTCTTAGATTCTTCCTTTACATTAGGAATTTCATAAGTGAACTCTTCTGCACCAAGCTTAGTGTCTCTTGCTTCAATTTCAAATTCATCGATATGTAAGGATGTATAGTAATCATCATATACCATCTTTTCAGACATGATAACAGCATCCTCGAAGTTATATCCTTCCCATGTCATGAAGGCAATACGAACGTTTCTACCTAAGGCTAATTCACCATCCTTCATGGACTGACCATCAGCAATAACATCGCCCCTTTCTACTCTTTCACCAACACTAACGATTGGACGCTGCATAATTGCAGTTGCAGAGTTAGAACGTAAGAACTGATATAATTCGTATTTACGAGTCTGACCATCATCTTCTTTTACTAAAATCTTCTTTGCGTCAACATATTCAACAATACCATCTCTTAAGCAAATTAATGCAGAACCAGAATCCTTTGCAGCACGGTACTCCATACCCGTACCAACAATTGGAGATTCAGGATTAATAATAGGTACTGCCTGACGCTGCATGTTTGCACCCATTAATGCACGAGTAGCATCATCGTGCTCTAGGAATGGAACGCAGGCTGCAGCTACGGATACAATCTGCTGTGGAGAAACGTCCATGTAGTCAATCTTATCTGTTTTGCTGAACATTTCAGCCTCACCATTACGACGACCAATGATCTTTTCATCAATCATGTATCCATTCTCATCTAGACGAGTGTTGGCAGCGGCAATAATCTTACCTTCCTCATCATCTGCAGATAAGTAAACAATTTTATCGGCAGAAACTACATTTCTACCCTCGCTATCTCTTTCAACAGCAAAGAATGGAGTTTCAATAAAGCCGTATTCATTAACCTTAGCGTATGTAGCTAAGGAAGTGATTAAACCGATAGATGGACCTTCTGGTGTTTCGATAGGGCACATTCTACCATAGTGAGAATTGTGTACATCACGAACCTCAACACCAGCTCTATCTCTTGCGATACCACCAGTACCTAAGGCAGAAATACGTCTCTTCTGTGTGATTTCAGCAAGAGGGTTAATCTGATCCATGAACTGGGATAGCTGTGAAGAACCAAAGAATTCCTTTAAAGAAGATGTTAAAGGCTTAATGTTAATTAAGTTCTGAGGAGTAGCCTTTTCTACTTCAACAGTAGACATTCTATCCTCAATATTCTTCTTTAGCTTTGCAAAGCCAATACGGAATTGGTTCTTTAATAATTCACCAATTAATCTTAAACGTCTATTTCCTAAGTGGTCAATATCATCAATTGTACCAACTCCAGAATACAGATTCATATAATAAGATACTGTAGCTAAAATATCAGACATTGTGATATGAAGTGCAGTTTCAGCATGATAGTTACCGATAACCTTTACAACCTCAGTTTGATCACCCTTAACTTCATTGATGAATAGGATTTCACAAATTGGATCCTCACATAAAGTATTATTTAAATCGATAACCTGACGGAAAGCCTCTCTAGCCTTATCTAGCTTATCATATACCTCACCAGAGATTCTATCGCCATAGGAAGCAATAACTGTACCCTCTGCAAATAATAGTTCACCTGTCTCTTCATCAAAGATATCCTTTGGAGCAACAACATCTTGAGCTAATGTATGATTCTTAGCACGCTGTAAAACGTCTAGCTTAATATTATACTTAAAACGACCTACAGTTTGTAAATCATACTTATTCGCATTGAATAGACGATCCGAAATTAAAGCTCTAGCACCATCTGCCGGAACACGGTCTCCCTGACGTAGCTTAGAATATACTTCGATAGCTGCATTTTCAGAATTCTTGTTCTCTTCCTTTTCCTTTTCAAAGGTTGCAGCTAAATGCTCGCTATTACCGAATAAATCGATAATCTGCTCATCTGTAGATAAACCATAAGCTCTTAAAATTGTAGTTAAAGGAATTTTCTTGGAACGGTCTAGCTTACCATACCAAACATCCTTAGATCCTGCTTCATACTCAATCCAAGCACCACGTGTAGGAATTACCTGACCAGAGAATTTGACATCTCCTGTCTTCTTATCGATTTCCTTATCGAAGTAAACACCAGATGAACGAATGATCTGTGAAATAACTACGCGCTCAGCACCATTGATTACGAATGTTCCAACTGGAGTCATATAAGGAATATCACCCATGAACATTTCATGCTCAAATAAGTTGCCAGTTTGTGTATGCTCAAGCATTACCTTCACCTTTAATGGACGAGAATAGTTGATCTTTCTTAGTTTAGATTCAACAACATTGTACTTTGGGTCTTCAAAACGATAATCCAAGAAGGATAATTTTAAATCACCGTTGAAGGAAGTAATAGGAGATGCATCCTCAAATACTTCTTTTAAGCCCTGCTCGACAAACCAATCAAATGATTTTGTCTGAATTTCAATTAAGTCGGGTAAATCAACACTTGTACGTACTCTGGAGTAATTACGACGAGTGGATTTCTTACCATAATTGACAATCTTCATAAAGCCACCTAGTTGTATAACGAATTATACTTTTTCCTTTCTATTGTTTCTAAACCGTCTACTAGACTTTATAGCAATCGCTAAAAGGGTGTTTAATACCTTTTTTTGATTTCCACGAATCTATCTTAACTAAGTTTTTACTTAGTAAAACTCTAATTTTCAAACGTAAATCAGCAAACATTTGCCATTATACGCATTTTAATATTATATTGCAAGTTGTCAAATAATGCAAGAATTTTTACAAAAAAAATTTAATAAGATATATATCCCCTTAAAAAAAATGAAAAATCCACCTCAAGGGTGGATTAGAATTATTCTACTTTATTTCTATAGGATGGTTCATCCTTGTTTAGGGATGGGGTCACAATGGATTGAACATTCTTCTCTAAAAAGGTTACACCAACCCATTTGCCATGCTTATATGCAGCATTCTTAATTAAGCACAGCTTGGTAAAGCCCATAGCCTTATGGAAGGATATAGATGTTCTATTGCTTGTTGTAACTAAGGAAATAATTTTACATAAGCCTAAGGATAGCCCAAGCTTTTCTATTTCTTGGTATAGCCTCTTCCCAATACCCTTTCTCTTTAGGGTATGATCTACATAAATCGATAAATCTGCGGTAGTGGCATAGGCCTTTCTCGTATTGAATTTATCTAAATATGCAAAGCCATAGATTACACCCTTTTCTTCATATACCAACCATGGATAAAAGGAAGTAACCTGATGGATACGTTCTAGGTATTCTTGTTCTGTTAATTCCTTAAGCTCTAATGTTGCTTCTGTTTCTCGGATGTAATAATTATAAATTTCAACTAATCTTTTTGCATCCTCGTTCTTAACTCTTCGTATCATAAAATCACCTTTTTCATCGATTCTTCCACTTCAATTATAATGTTTGCTAAAAAGAATTTCAATAGAGGAAAAACAAAACAAAAGAGTGGCCATAAGCCACTCTCGTATAAATAATTAGTTAATTAGCAAGCTTTACCAGTAGAACCGAACATTGCCATCTTAATCGCAACAATTTCCTTGATTCCTTCGAAGCCTGGCTTTAATAACTTACGTGGGTCATAACCCTTCTTCTCTAAGTCCTTGCCTTCTTCGATATATTTTCTAGTTGCAGCTGCAAAATACTGCTGACACTCAGTGTTAACATTTACCTTGCATACACCTAAGCTGATAGCCTTCTTAACCTGATCCTCAGGAATACCAGTACCACCATGTAATACTAAAGGCATATCACCGCACTTAGCCTTAATTGCAGCTAAGCAATCGAAATCAAGACCTAACCAGTTTGCAGGATATGGACCATGAATATTACCGATACCAGCAGCAAGCATATCGATACCTAAATCAGCAATTAACTTGCACTGATTTGGATCAGCAACTTCACCACGACCTTTAACGCCATCTTCTTCGCCACCAATAGCGCCAACCTCAGCCTCAACTGTAGCGCCACAGAAATGAGCTAATGTAACGATTTCCTTAGTCTTTGCAATATTCTCCTCAAGAGGTAATGCACTACCATCGAACATAACAGATGTGAAGCCAGCCTTTAAAGCAGCCTTAGCACCTTCATAAGTACCATGGTCTAAGTGTAGGGCAACAGGAACAGTAATCTTCTTTGCCTCAAATAAATCTCTAACCAAGTCAGCAACAACCTTGTATCCACCCATGTACTTAGTAGCACCCTCAGATACCTCGATGATAACTGGGGACTTCTGCTCCTCAGCAGTCTCAAGAATTGCCTTAGTCCATTCAAGATTGTTTGTGTTGAATGCACCAATTGCATAATGGCCTTCACGAGCGGCCTGCATCATGTCTTTAACATTAACTAATGCCATATTAAATAAATCCTCCTATATTTGTACTTTATAGTACACCATGCGATATAAATTATATTCTAAATGGTTTTGATTATCAATAAATCGAAATTAAAAATGAGATGAAATCGCTATCTTAAAGAATTTCATTATGCTTCACATAAAGATAATGTTACAACGACATCTCCATTCGATAATAAAGTCTTAAGCTCCTCTTTTGATAAATGAATATGCCCAAGCTTCGTATAGTTCCAGGTATTTGAACCATAAAATATTACAAGCTGATTACTAGAATATAGAACAATATCCCCATAATCTGTTGTCAATTCTTGATCACTAGATGGAAGACTATGTCCTATACTTCCAACCTGTTCAAATCCACCGTACATATGCATAGAAATTACAAGAGTATCCTTAGCTAATCTCTTTAATTCCTTAACCGAGGCATTATCATAGAATGTTGCATCTACAAAAGTATCATTTATTTTTAAAATCATGTTCATTTCATCTACCTCCACTATATTATCTACTGTTGTATTTATAGAACTACAAGATGTAATCCCAAACATGCCCAAAAGCATAAGGTATAAAAGCCTAATTTTCACTCGTATCCCCCTCATTAAAATTATAACAAATAATTTTATGCTTTATCAAAAAAGAGCAATTGCTTGCTCTTATTTTGAATATAACTTGTGTGCATAGAATTTAGGCTCTGTTGTAACCTCAATTTTTAGCTTCTTTAATACTTCAGAATCCACCTGTGGAAGAATTACAGTAGAATGCGCCTGAGTGAATTTTAATTCATCAATCTTCTTTAATGCCATATCTGCAAGGGGATTTGTTGTTGCAGAAATTGCAAGTGCAATTAGAATTTCATCTAAATGTAATCTTGGATTATGATTTCCAAGCTTATCAATCTTCATCTTTGAAATTGGTTCAATAATTGCAGGTGCAATTAGAGGAATCGAATCACGAATACCTGCTAGAGTTTTTAATGAATTTAAGATTAATGCGGCAGGTGCACTAAGTAGTGAAGTTGTACGAGATGTAACAATAGTACCATCCTCAAGCTCAAGTGCCATTGCCTCAGTACCACTCTTCTTCTTTTTATCTAATGCAGCTTGAACGCACTTTCTATCCTCAACGCCAATATTAAGCTGTCTCATTAATAATAGGATTTTATCTATAGCCTCTTGATTAATCTTACCATTTCTTAAATCTACTAAAGAATTTAAATATCTTCTTATGATTTCATCCTTTGATGCTTGGCATGCAGCCTCATCATCACATATAGAAAAGCCTGCCATATTTACTCCCATATCTGTTGGAGATTTATATGGTGATTTTCCATAAATAGCCTCAAACATAGATTTTAATACAGGGAATATTTCAACATCTCTATTATAATTAACTGCTAAACTATTATAAGCCTCTAAATGATATGGGTCAATCATATTGACATCATTTAAATCTGCAGTTGCAGCCTCATAAGCTAAATTTACAGGGTGCTTTAAAGGAATAGACCAAATAGGGAATGTTTCATACTTTGCATATCCAGCCTTTACTCCTCTTTTATTTTCATGGTAAAGCTGAGATAGGCAGGTTGCCATTTTTCCAGAGCCTGGTCCTGGTGCAGTAACGACAACAATGGGACGTTCTGTTTCTATATACTGATTCTTACCGAAGCCATTTTCTGAAATAATATTGTTTATATCATGAGGATATCCAGCAATTTCATAATGTAGGTATGTCTTAACTCCTAGGTTATTCAGCTTTTTCTTAAAGCTTGCTACCTGGGGTGCAGTTTGATATTGCGTAATACAAACAGAACCAACAAATAATCCTGATGCACGGAAGGCATCAATCAATCTTAAAACCTCAGTTTCATAATTGATATTTAAATCTCCACGCATTTTATTTTTAAGAATATCCTTTGCATTAATTGCAATAACTACTTCTACCTTATCCTTTAAGGTTAATAGCATTCTAAGCTTTGAATCGGGTAAGAATCCTGGTAATACTCTCGATGCATGATAATCATCAAAAAGCTTTCCTCCAAATTCAATATAAAGCTTGTTTCCAAACTTAGAAACTCTATCCAAAATGTTTTTGGATTGTAATTCTAGATACTTTTCATTGTCAAAAGCTAATCTCATACTTTTCATCTCTTCCCAGGGGTGAAATATAATAAAAAATAAAAACTCCCATTTGAGGGAGTGCTTTCTAAGGTGCCCTTAAATATTATATTATATACAATAATATAGGTCAAATAAAATTTATGATTTTCTCTTTTATTTTTTTTATAATAATATATACTATAAATAGGTGATGAAAATGAAGAATTTAAATAAATTAATTAGATACTTATACGATAAAAACGAGAACACATTATATTTTTACGATAAAAAAACAGAGAGTGTTTTAATATTTGAAGAGGAATGGGTAAAGAATCATGATTCCCTAAAGGTTCATCATTTAAATGATTACTCAATAGATGAAATGTCTTTGTTAGATTTTGCATCACTTGAATTATTCACACTTCCACTTCCCAAAGTAAGTAATTTTGAAGTAATGAGTGCCTTTGTTCAAAAATATGAATATGATGATTTAAAAGATTGTCTACATAAGAAAAAATCATATAAACATTTCAAAGAATTAATTTCGGAATATAACCTTGAGGATGAATACGACATGTTTGAGGAAAACCTCTATAAGAAAGTCATTAAAGAGTGGGCCTTTATGAATAATGTTGTATATAAAAAAATATCAAAAAACCAAAAAAGAACCCTTGTTGAACAAGCAAACAAAATAATGGAATATGAACCATGGAAATATTTTTCTGACCAAGATCATATAACCATTCATTTTGATGATAGTGAGATTTCATATGTTGTATTAGGAAATGCTGGGTCTTGTTATGGATTATGTGTTTATTATGGAGAGGAAGGCTTTAGGCAGTTAAATTTGGAATGTTTGCTTGCAGAACTAGATGATAAATCTATACTCCCACATATGATAAAAAATTCCTATGCAATCTATTTTGATTATTATGATGATTTAAATATAGAGGAGAAAGACTTCTTAGATTCTACTCTTAAAGAAATAAAAAACATAAAATACCCATCCTTCCACGAATTCAAAATTGGTAGGCCATTCGATTATGTACATTCAAATGTTCAATTCCATGAACTGAATTATGCATTAGAGATGTTTCTTGTATTCATTCGTGAATATTCCAAAAAACCAAGACACTATAAGGATATCTTTGATTTAAATGTTACCATAGATAACAATTACAATGTTAAATATAGGAAAGCAAACAACGATTTTATAGCTCCACCACACTTTAATGAATTGTTATTAGTAGATGAAAATAATTTCAAAAAAGGAAACCACACCTTCGTATTTGATTTAATTGGTTCTCCTGAACCAGTTATAAAGGATGGAGAAGCATATTTACCATTTATTCCAATTATATTAGATAAAAATACCAAAAAAATAATATATTCAACTCCTTGTATTGCAACAACAACAGATTTTATTAGTCCGATTTATACAGCTATAAAGGAATTCTTTACAAAAACAAGAGCTCCTAAAGATATTATTTCGCTAAATCCAATTTCAAATATAGTTGCAGGACTTCTTTTAAAGGATCCAAACAGAATCACTATTTCTCCTGAAAGAAACCCTATAATTGAGGATTTTAAAGAGGGACTTTTAGAAGAATTGTTATCTGATGCAACGATTCAAGAAGAATATGTTCAATAGGCCTAAAGAGTAATTCTTTAGGTCTTTTTTTTATAAGGAAAAGGGGCAAATGCCCCTTAAAATTAATTATTTGTATTACTATTCTTTACAACAACATCGTGTGCTCCACCTTCAACGATAGATACACTAGATACTAATGTTAATTTAGCCTTAGATTGTAATTCAGGAATAGATAATGCGCCACAGTTACACATTGTATGGCGAATCTTAGATAATGTAACTTGAAGAGTGTCATGAAGTGGACCAGCATATGGAACATAAGAGTCAACACCTTCAACAAAGGATAGCTTCTTTGCACCACCTAAATCATATCTTTGCCAGTTTCTTGCACGAGCACTACCTTCACCCCAGTATTCCTTCATATAGTTACCATTTACAAGCATCTTCTGTGTTGGAGACTCATCGAATCTTGCAAAATATCTACCAAGCATACAGAAGTCACAGCCCATAGCTAAAGCAAGTGTAATATGGTAATCATGAACAATACCACCATCAGAACAAATAGGAATATAAATACCTGTTTCCTTAAAGTATTCGTCTCTTGCCTTAGCAACCTCAATAACTGCAGTTGCCTGACCACGACCAATACCCTTGGTTTCTCTTGTGATACAAATAGATCCTCCACCAATACCAATCTTAATGAAATCCGCACCAGCCTCAGCTAAGAAGCGGAAGCCTTCTCTATCTACGATATTACCAGCGCCAACCTTAACCTTATCTCCATATTTATCTCTAATCCACTGAATTGTATTCTTCTGCCAGCAAGAGAATCCCTCAGAAGAATCAATACATAATACATCCGCACCAGCCTCAACTAATGCAGGTACTCTCGTCTCATAATCTCTTGTGTTGATACCAGCACCAACAATATATCTCTTATGAGAATCTAATAGTTCTAATGGATTCTCCTTATGAGAGGAATAATCCTTACGGAATACAAATGCAACTAAACAACCATTTTTATCGACAATTGGAAGACTATTTAACTTATGCTCAAAAATAATATCATTTGCTTCCTTTAAAGAAGTTCCCTCTGGAGCTGTAACCATTTTTTCAATAGGTGTCATGAATTCCTTAACCTTTAAGGTAGCTTCCATGCGAGAAACTCTATAATCTCTACTAGATACAATGCCCATTAGCTTACCAGATGGTGTACCATCCGCTGTAATCGCAACAGTAGAATGACCTGTTTCCTCTTTAATAGCTAAAACGTCAGCTAATGTATCCTCAGGGGATAGGTTACAATCGCTTGTAACAAAGCCTGCCTTGTAGGATTTCACCTTCTTTACCATTGCTGCTTGATTCTCAACCGTTTGAGAACCATAAATAAAGGAAATTCCACCTTCCTTTGCTAAAGCAATTGCCATCGTATCGTTAGATACCGATTGCATGATTGCAGAAATCATAGGAATGTTCATAGAAATTGCTGGTTCTTCACCCTTTTTAAATTTTACAAGCGGTGTCTTTAGAGAAACATTTTGTGGAATACAATTCTCATCAGAATAACCAGGAACTAATAAATACTCACTGAAAGTATGTGATGGTTCATCATAATAAAAAGCCATATAATAATCCTCCAAAAATATTATAATTTTAAAACATTTTAACATTTAAAACAGTTATTTTCAATATAATTTAATCTCAATCCTTTATGGAAGCGATTACCATTTTTACCAAGAAAAGAAAAAAGGATGAATGCGAATCCAGTGGCACTCATCCTATATATATTAAGCCTTATTGTCAGAACCTAAAACTTCTACAATCTTATGCTTTACAACGTCCTTAACGTTCTTTCTACCATCGCCTAAATACTGACGTGGGTCGAAATGATCTGGATGCTCATCGAAGTGAAGACGGATTGCTGCAGTCATACCTAAACGTAAGTCTGAGTCAATGTTAATCTTACATACAGCCATCTTAGCTGCTTCTCTTAACTGATCCTCTGGAATACCGATAGCATCTGGCATCTTTCCACCATGCTCGTTAATGATCTTAACATATTCCTGTGGAACAGATGAAGAGCCATGTAATACGATAGGGAATCCTGGTAATCTCTTTTCAACTTCTTTTAAGATATCGAATCTTAGTGGAGGTGGAACTAAAATACCATCCTTATTTCTTGTACACTGATCCGCTTTGAACTTGTATGCACCATGAGATGTACCAATAGCGATTGCTAAAGAGTCAACACCAGTACGAGTTACGAAATCCTGTACCTGCTCTGGATCTGTATAGCTTGACTTGCCAAACTCAACTTTTACATCATCCTCAACACCTGCTAAAGTACCAAGCTCAGCTTCTACTGTTACATAACGACCACGAGCCTTAACGTCATGAGCATAATCACATACCTTCTTTGTTACTTCAACATTTTCTTCATAAGAATGACCGGAATAGTCAATCATAACAGATGTAAAGCCATCATCGATACAAGCCTTACATAATTCGAATGAATCACCATGGTCTAGGTGTAAAACGATTGGAATATTAGGGTTGTTCTCTACAGCTGCTTGAACCATATGAACTAAGTATCTAGCGTTAGCATATTTTCTAGCACCAGAAGATACTTGTAGGATAACTGGAGAATTTAATTCACCAGCAGCTTCAGTGATAGCTTGAACGATTTCCATGTTGTTCACATTGAAAGCACCAACAGCATATCCTTCCTTATAAGCTTTTTCAAATAATTCTTTTGAATTTACTAAAGGCATTATTCATTCCTCCTATACTTATTAATGTAATAAATGCTATATATATCGTACCACATTTTTAAGCTTAAAACTATAAAAACTATAAATTATTCATCTAAATTTGCATGAAGCACGGATTCTGTTTGATTCTTACGATACTCTTTTAGCTTTTTAGCTAATGCTGGATTCGATGTAGCTAAAATAGCCACTGCAGATAATGCCGCATTCTTTGCACCATTGATGGCAACCGTAAGCACAGGAACCCCACCAGGCATTTGCACAATAGATAATAAGGAATCAAGCCCATTTAACGCACGAGACTTAACAGGAACACCAATGACAGGTAGTGTAGTCATTGCAGCTACCATACCAGGTAGGTGTGCAGCACCTCCTGCACCTGCAATAATCACTTTAATTCCTCTTTCCTCTGCACTTTTAGCATATTCATACATCAAATCTGGAGTTCTATGTGCAGAAACAACCTTTTTCTCGTATTCTACTCCAAATTCATCAAGCATGCTACAAGCATCCTTCATTACCTCATAATCTGAAGTTGATCCCATTATAATTCCAACAGATACCATACTTAATCTCCAATAATTTCAAATAATCTTTTTGCAGCTAATGCTGGACCCTCATGCTCCATTCCTGGAACTGCAAGTCTTGTATGTAATACACCAACGGGTGTACCATCCTCAAACAATTTATCAAATACCTTATCGATAATTACTCTAGTCTTATCTTCTCTTTGAACTGGTCCAAAAGGATTTGCAAAGAATGTTTCTGTCATACCAACCTCTTGTGTTGTACCCTTAGCTCTTCTTGCACCACGAATGAAAATCTTCTTTGCTTCCTCAGCAGACTTATAGAATTCTACTGCATCCTCACATTCAGGGTCATAGTTGTTTGCATATAATACCATATCAACACTATAGCCTTCCATAATTTGAGGATATGTTGCAACAGGGATAACTAAACGAGAATTTGTTTTATCAGGATTCATGAAGATTGCTCTATCCATTTCACGATAAGCATATCCACCAGTCATATCATCTAATCTTACGAATGCACCAATTTCGGTACCATAAGCCTTAATATTACCATTCTCATCAAACTTAAATGTACCCATATCATCGAAGATTGTAAGCTGAGAGGAAATATCATCTCCAGCCATTTCAGATAATGCCTCTAAAGATTCACTCTTACCAGCACCAGAATCACCAATGATGACAATGTTTTTTGTCTTACCATTCTTCATAGTAATATGTACACATGCACCATGAAGTGGTAATCCACCCTCTTCAATCATCTTAGTATTATATAAGGTTAATAGCATCTTCTTCATATATCCAAAATAATCGATAGAGGAATTATGAGGTGCAACACCTACATAGATATCATTTTCCTTATCGTAATAGAAATAAGATTCATCCTCATAGTCTGCACCAAACACATAGATTAATTCAGGCTTTTTGCCTTGAACCTCAGATACTGGTACAAATTCAAATAAATTACATAATGTAATACCATGAGCAAGATAATCTCTATGGAAATATACGTAAGCAAGTGCACTACCTACCTTTGCGGCATAGCAATAATATTCCTGTGCCTTGAAGTTATCCTTAATCCAATGGATTGGGTTTTCCTTTGCCTCAGGATAAGTACCTGTTCTCTTGTTCTTATCCGAATAAGAAATGAAAGGAGGACGAATAATAATCTCCTCAATTGCTTCACAATCTCTTAAAAATGCATATTCAGAATCCTTAGACATCCAATGATTCTTAGAAATTAAGATAGCTGCATTTGTACCTGCAGGAAGCTGACGGTAAATTGGGAAGCGATGACCATAAAACTTTTCACAAATGGTACGATAGGTCTTAAGTACTACATCGTTGAATTCCGTTTGTGCTTCAATAAAGGATGCAGTTTCAATACCATCCATAGTTGCACGAGTGAATACTACTGCATATCTTTCAAGCTTTCTCCAATAATCATAAAAGTTTTGTACTAAATCGTACCATATATCCTTACGAGATAAGGATTGGTTGTAGAATGGGTCAAAGGATTGAACCTCTTCTACATCAAATTCTAATAAAAGCTTTAACAAAAGAATTGTCTTTTTCTTTACATCACTCTTTGTAAAGATGTTTAAAACAGGTAAAAAAGCTTGGTTTTCTGTTTTATATAGATGATCTATATACTTGCCCCATACCTCTTTAAAGCAGGCACTAGATAACACCTCAGCTTCACTCTTACAGAATTTCTCTGAGAAATTCATAATCACCTGTCTTTTTCCTGTAACATATTCCATAAATAATCTCCTCCTATACTGCTTAGAACAATCCTACAATCTTATCATGAACAATATCCATTCTCTGTGCAGCAGGCTCCTTTGGTAAGCCTGGCATTCTCATAATATCTCCACTTAATGCGACGATAAAGCCAGCACCAATGGATGGTGTAACTCCACGAATTGTAACCGTGAAATCCTCTGGTCTACCTAATAATTTTGGATTGTCCGATAATGAATATTGTGTTTTTGCCATACAAACTAATTGTTTTTCAAAGCCAAGCTTTGTAAGTCTTGCAATTTGGTTCTTTGCATCCTGCGTAAATTCAACATTAGATGCGCCATAAATTTCCTTACAAATCTTAACTATCTTATCCTTAATTGGGTCATTTTCATCATAAATGAATTTGAATTCATTCTTACCATTTTCAATTTGGTCAATGACCTTCTTTGCTAAATCGATAGCACCTTCGCCACCCTTAGCCCATACCTCAGATAGGCTTACTGGATGTCCATTTTCTATGCTCCAATCCTCTAAAGCCTTTAGTTCAGCTTTAGTATCAGATGTGAAGCGGTTAATTGCAACTACATAAGGTAGTCCAAATTTCTTAATATTTTCAATATGCTTCTCTAAATTGCCAAATCCAAGCTTTAATGCTTCAACATTTTCCTCTCCTAAATCTTCCTTCTTAACTCCACCATGCATCTTTAAAGCACGAATTGTTGCAACAATGACAACGGCATTTGGCTTTAGATTTGCCTGACGACACTTAATATTTAAGAATTTTTCAGCACCCAAGTCAGCGCCGAAGCCTGCCTCAGTTACAACATAATCACCATAGGATAGGGCCTTCTTTGTTGCAATTACAGAATTACATCCATGGGCAATGTTTGCGAATGGTCCCCCATGAATAAATGTTGGTGTATGCTCTAGTGTTTGTACTAGATTTGGTTTTAAAGCATCCTTTAAAATCATCATTAATGCACCAGTAATCTTTAAATCCTTAATGGTTACTGGCATTCTATCTCTATTGTATGCTACTACAGTTCTATCCAGTCTTGCTCTTAAATCATCCATATCCTTTGCTAAGCATAGGATAGCCATAATTTCAGATGCAACAACGATATCGAAATGATCCTCTCTTGGAACACCATTCGTATGTCCTCCAAGACCAACAACACAGTTTCTTAATGCACGATCATTCATATCGATAACTCTATGCCATGTAATTCTTGTAGGGTCGATATCAAGCTCATTACCATGGAACATATGATTATCGATAACTGCAGCTACACAATTGTTTGCAGCCTCAATCGCATGGAAGTCACCAGTGAAATGTAGGTTGATATCCTCCATTGGCACTACCTGTGCATATCCTCCGCCTGCAGCTCCACCCTTTACACCTAAAACAGGGCCAAACGAAGGCTCACGAAGTGCAATGACCGTCTTCTTACCAAGACGGTGAAGTGCATCACCTAAACCAATCGTAGTTGTTGATTTACCTTCTCCTGCAGGAGTTGGGTTGATTGCGGTAACTAAGATTAATTTACCATTCTTGTTACCAAAAGAATCTAAGGCAACCTTTGCCTTATATTTGCCATAAAGCTCTAGGGAATCATCATCAATTCCTAACTCCTTAGCAATTTCAGTTACAGGGGCCATTTTTGCAGCCTGTGCAATTTCTAAATCTGTTAACATACAATCTCGCTCCTTTGTTTTTGTTTGTAGTACAAAGTCATTTGTTTTTCACAAATATACACCTATGATACCACATTCGTTAGTTATTTAAAACTCAAAAATATTTGGTTTTCTTAGAAAACGTTTTATTTTAAGGTTACGGTTTTACATTCAAAATCAACTAAAACCTTTTCCTCCCTAGAGGTTGGAATATTCTTACCAATAAAATCTGCTCGAATTGGTAATTCCCTATGACCCCTATCGACAAAAACGGCAAGCTCAATCTTAGAAGGACGTCCCATATCAATGATTGCATCCATCGCAGCTCTTGCGCTTCTTCCTGTAAATAAAACATCGTCTACTAAGACAATGACTTTGCCATTAATGTTTTCTGTTAAAATATTTTTAACATCACTTTTCTTCTCATCATCTCTATGAGAGGATATATCTATAGATTCAACAGGTACACTTATTCCCTCAAATAAAAAAATAAGGGACTGTATTTCCTTTGCTATTGGAGTCCCTTTCTTCTCTATTCCGACCAGAATTAGAGAGGAAAGATCTTCATTTCTTTCTATGATTTCATGCGTCATACGCTTCAACGTTCTCAAAAACTGTTCGTTTTCTATTATTGTTTTCATATTGTACCTCTCTGGATATCATTAATATTTGCTTATTATTATACGATTTACTAATGTAAATAGGAAGCCTTAAAGGCTTCCCATTTCATTTTTTATTCTTCTATATCCTCTGCAGGAAGATTTGCGTTATGATATACTGCTTCAAAATCATCGTACTCTTCAAGCATAGATAAGAATCTCTTGAACTTCTCTAAATGATCTTCATCTAAATCTACATAGCTAGATGGAACCATAGTTACCTCGCACTGATCGAAGTCTAAATCCTCTTTTACAGCTAAAAGAGCATTCTTAATACCTTCAAAATCATTAGGTGCAGCAGTAATATTTACATAGCCATCCTCATCCGTAGATAAATCCTCAAAATCTAAGCCAGCTTCCATTAAAGCTTCCATAGTCTCATCCTCAGATAATCCTAGATAAGAGAATACTGCCTTACGAGCGAACATATAGGATACAGATGTACCAATAGTACCACCAGTCTTATTGAATGCTGTACGAGCCTCTGTATATGTACGGTTATCATTATCTGTTAAGAATTCAACAATGACAGCTACCTGTCCTGGACCATAGCCTTCATAAACCTTTTCCTTAGTAGCACCGGATGTTACACCCTTAGCCTTTTCAATTGCACGCTTGATAACGTCTGCTGGACACTGGTCCTTCTTAGCTCTTGCAATAACGTTCTTTAAACCCTGGTTCATTTCAGGATCAGGAACACCTGCCTTAGCTGCTGCAAAGATTTCCTTATTCCATCTTGCATATTTTGCGGATTTCATAGCTGCTGTCTTAGCCATAGATGCAGCACGAACTTCATGAGCTCTACCCATAATTTTACACAACCTTTCGATTTTTTAATTTCAATTACTTTAATATTATATAAAAAAACATAGTCCCTTGCAACATTTTTTTGAAAGTGGATTTATTGGTTTTTTGAAAGTGGATTTATTGGTAGTTATAGTTTATAACTAATACCTCACTTGCACCAGTGGTTCTTAGTGGGAATCCCCAAGCACCATAGCCTCTTGTGACGAAGAAATTAAAGTTTCCCTCTTGATATAAGCCATAGCTTATACAGCCATATCTCATTTTATGATATAAACCGATAAGGATATTTCCTGGGAAGATTTGTCCATCATGTGTATGACCAGATAGCTGTAAAATCGCATTCTCCTTTAAGCTATCCTTATAATCCTGTGGCTGATGATCTAATACGATCAAATCTAAATTGGAATCATATAAATTCTTTCTTTTTAAAATCGCTTCTATAGATTCTCTTGTTCTAGATTTACCACCATAATAATAATCTCTTCTTCCAACTAAACGAAATGCATCTGCAATAACTAGGGCTTCATCATCTAAATAATGGAAATTGGGGGCTAGCTTTTCTACCTCACTAAAGAAATCATTCACCTCATATAAGGAATTTGTTTCAAATTCATGATTACCTGAAATATCATATATACCATAGGTGGATTGGATTTCCTTCATATAGGATGCAAAGACAGTATAATCTAGGTAATCCTTGCCTTTTGATGAGGATTTTGATGCATATTTATCTATGGTATCCCCTAAAAAGAAAATGACATCGGCATCTTCCTTATTTAAATTTTTAACTAAATCCGATAAATCAACAATTCCACCAGTTGTACCATAGTGAATATCCGATACGGCAACAATCTTTAAATGTTTTT
This sequence comes from Anaeroplasma sp., assembly GCF_034179385.1. Lineage (NCBI taxonomy): Bacteria > Bacillati > Mycoplasmatota > Mollicutes > Anaeroplasmatales > Anaeroplasmataceae > Anaeroplasma > Anaeroplasma sp. Next base: position 9,431 of record NZ_JAXFPY010000005.1, on the reverse strand, counting down.
CTCCACTTCCAACCCTGATATTGGTTTCCACTGGATTCTTTAAGGATATAATACCCATAAGAAGGATCAGGATGGATAATCCAATATTACCTAAGGTAAAATAGGACATAAATTTATTTTTCTTATAAAATTTAAATTTATCGGATATAGTCCTTTTCTTTTCAATGATATAAATAACCAGTTTATATATGGATAAAAGGATAAAGGTTCCAATAAAGGCAAGTAGAAAATAAATTAAGAATGCGGCATCTAAAAAGCCAATAGTAGAAAATACCTCGAGGATTTTTATACCACTTCTTTCCATGTATTCATAGGCACTAAAGATGGGAAATAATATAACAAATGTAGATACTAAGAATAATACCCAATCGAGCTTCTTATTTAGCTTATATATTGCCTTTGATACAAATTCCATTAAAAGAATTACTGCAATGAAATAAGCAAATATACCAATGATAAATAAGGTTAATTCTGTACTTCTTGGGTAATCCGCCCATATCTTCTTATATCCACCATTTACACGAATTCTTACTAGGGTATAAAGAATATCGATAGAAAATATCGTTAAGAATTCTATACTTATACATCTTTTAATTCTTACACTTATTTTTTTGGATAGATGGAATATAAAAGGAATGACATACATATAATATAATGCTCCAAATATACCCCATAGAATCGATACGATTAAATTTGTATATCTTGTATTACTATTGAATGGAAGAAAGCTTGAGTATTGCCATAGCTTTGTTTTAAATATTGCCTCACAGCTTGTACCAATTACCTCTTCAAAGATATAGGATAATACGAATACTAAAGCGAAGGAAAATAAATAATTCTTTACATTTCTTTCAGGAAATCGATTCATTAAGCATATGCCTACAATAAAGAATCCATAAATAGGAATAAATGGACCACATAAGAATCCACGGTCTACAAAGCTTTTCGCTGTAATATATTCTAATACAGTTTCTAAAATAAAGCCTAAAATACCTATAATAATGAATTCAAATAAAATCCCAAATAAGCTTTCCTTTGATATATGTAAAAAAGGAAATTTCTTATTCTTTTTTATATCAAACAGCATAATACCATCTCCCAATATTAATCTTCGCATTTATTTTTCTTCCGTTTTACAATGAAAAAGATAATAAATCCAACACTTAATAAAACTGCAGCTAAGGAATATCCAAAAAAATCAACCAAAACATCCCTCATAAGCCCACATCTTCCTGGAGTTATCAATTGTAAAAGCTCTGTAAGGCCTGCAAAGAGGAATCCATAAACAAAGATAATACCTATTTTTATTGCGACATGCCACCACTTCTTATTTTCAAAGAACATAAAGCAGCATAAGGATGCAAAGATTGCTAAAATTAAGAATATACCAAAATGGCCTAAGCCCTTTCTTACATAAATATATATAAAATCGGATATATTCTCTACAAAATCCTTTTGTCTTACAATAAGTTTTACCTCACTTTTCGCTAAGGTACCTGAAGAATCCTTTACCTCTAGTGTTATGATTGTATCTCCTACTCCCATAGGAGTTATAACACCATCATCTCCAATTTTGGCAACGGATAAATCCGATGAGGAATAAATCGTAGATTGAATCGTAGAATATTTTGTAAAATTATATTTTATCGTAATCGCTTCTCCATTAACAATCGTAATAGAATCCTCATTTTTCGTATAGTTCCCTGTAATTTTTAAATTATTTTCTTCATTTAAGGAAAGTAAATTCGATACATGGACCCTTATCGTTTTGTTTAAATTACTATATTCCTCTTTAAAATTTAATATGGTATCTCCAATACCTACAATCATAAGGTTATTACTAGATACCTTAATACAAGATGAGTTACTCGATGTAACCTGAATACTTTTTCTTGTAATATCGCTATCTAATAAAATTTGATAGGTTATTTTATCGCTCTTATATAGATTTAATATATCTGGATTGTTATATATAGCCAGATTTCCACCTTGTGGTTTAATATTAATATCTATAGATATATTCTTTGTATCCTTATGAATAATGGATAAAGGATATTCTATTTTAGCATCATATAGGATTTTATCCTCTAAGATAGGATAAAAGGATAAGGTGGTATTCCCAATATTTTTCGCTTGAATGATGACTTCATTTTCATTTTGAATGTAGGAAATATTCTTATTCGATGCCTCTACATAATAACTATATATAGAATTCGAATGAATCGAACATACATATTCCTGATTTAATACTAAAGTATTTTCTATAATATCATCATCAATAGCTAGTGGATAATATGCATATAAATCTACTGTTTTAGATATTCCTGAGGATTTATGTATCATAAGAAGGCTTATCTTACCCTCACCATAAATATTTAATATAGAACCATCGACTTTCGCATTACCACTTATAACCTCATAGGTCATATCATTTTTTATAGGGGCATGGGGAATAAAGCTTGAAGCCTTAAAATAATCCTTTAAATGGATAGAGGATACCTCTACATATGGGCTTTCCCCTTTTATATAATCAACAATAAAATCTGTTGTTTCCTCTATACTCGTTAATACCTCAATATCTAAAATCTTTTCTATTCCATTTGAGGTAACCTTAATTTGACCCGTACCGATAGATAATCCCTTTACATAGCCATTACTTGTAACACTTAAAAGAGATGGATTTAAGGATTCATAGCTAACATTTTGAATCATAGAATCCTTTGGAGAAGGATTCGATAATTTAATCTTTTTTGTTTCATTTACATATATAGATGAATCCTTTACCGTTGCGTTAAAATCCACTAAATCCGGTCTTTTTAAAACAATAATATTTCCTGTAAAGATTTCATCTAAATCGATAGCCTTAATCTTTATTTTGGTTGTTCCTTCAGATAATAATTGAATCGATCTTTGTGTATTTATTGTTGCAATTGAATTATCTAAAATTTCAACAATTTCATAGGACTTATTGGTTGCATCCGATGGGTTAAATTCTAATTTATTTACTATGGAAATATTGGAATTTTCATAGCCTTGAATATCGAATATAGTTATAGATTCTAATGGAATATATTCTATAGGCTTTGTCTTTGTTTTTACATGAAGAACCTCATCTAATACATCCGCTTTGACATGAATATCTATAACACTATCTAAGGATTCTCCTATGACATTTATTTGATCATTATTGATTTTTATATATGGATTATCTCTACATTCATAAAGAATATCCTTACTGGTTCTATTTTCAGGTAATACGGTTGAAGAAATCGTATATACCTCACCTAAATATAGAGTATAAATGTCATCCTCTTTTGTTCCATCTTTAATTTCTACTTCCAAAGATTCTGCATATATATCTGTAACCCTTACATGGAAGGAATCAAAGATCTCTTCACTAAAGGTATTATAAGCAAATAAATCTACTTCTCCTTCCTTAATAAATTCTACATTACCAAATTCATCTATCGTAGCAACCTCTAAATTAGAGGATTTATAGGTATAGGATTTATATTTTGTATCCTCTGGTAATGTTTCAATATCAAGGGTTAATTTATCTAATGTATTTGCATTAGATATTTTATTTTTAATATTCACCTTAGAAGGTTCAATAACTGTTGCTTGATCTCCACCCATACCATTTACGACATCGACAATCACGTTACCTAAACCATTCGATTGCTTAGAAGATGAATCTTGGGGAGTAAGAGATTCAATAATTAAGAATATATTAATTCCAATAAATATAAAAAGGAGGATTAATCTTGCTATTATGAATTTTTTTGATTTCTTTTTCATAGCTTAAATCCTCCTTATTCTTATTGTGCTCTATCTTTTAATTTTTGGATTGGAATAGCCTCATTAAATAAATAGCCATCCTTATAGGTCATTAAATCAAATGGTTCAAAGCCAAGTGCCATAGGAACACATTTCTTTAATACATTCGCACCCTTAACCACAATCGTTTGGTCTTGATCTGAGGTGGTTTTGGTTAAAACCTCCTCATAAATATCTAATTTAATATTTTGTATTAATTTATCCTTATTCGATAGATTTTCTGTATCAATTAAGGAAGGATTAATTCCTCCACCAAAGAGTGCAAATGGTGTGTTCACATAATTTGTACCTGAATCGGTATAATAATATCCTTCTTCCTTGCATCTCCTGTCTAGAATAATCTTTACTGGGAAGAAATCATCAATGGTAAGCTTATTTTCTTGCTGAGAACCTAAAATATCATTAATCGTTTGATTTAGGTATGTTGTATCAATTAAACAACTTAAATTTACCTGATCTATGGATTTATAATCATAGAATTCAGTTTCTCCTTCTAAATGAAGAATGGATGGGTAATTCGTACCGGATACCTTATTTGGTATTACAAGACCATCACCCTGTAGGTTTTGAAGTACCCCTTTAACTGGGGATCCATCAAACATATAAGGTCCATTAAAGATGGTATCAAGTCCAATAGAGAATAAGCCCGATTGATAGAATACACAATCTCTGAATGTAATTTCATTTTTATAGATTGGGGTATTATTTTCCATAACTAAGGATGTATCGCTTAATATACCATTGAGTATTCTTGCTAAAACTAAGCGATCACTATCAGACAAATTCTTATCCTCTTCATTTACGGTAACATAGCTTGTTTTCAGTAATGCAGCAGAAATACGATTTAAATTCCAATTATCCTTATTTTGATCGATAAAGAATTCATCATAGCTGTAGCTATAATCCTGCCCCTTAAAGCTAAATTCGATTTGCTTAGTAGTATCTATACCAACAAATTCATTTGAGCCTATTCTTGCGATAAATTCTCTACCCTTTTCCATGAGAGTATTTTCAATAATCGTATTCTTGTTTGAATAGCTTCTAAGTACAACTCTACCACTAGTTAAATGAGAATTTAGAACTTTTATATTATCTCCATTTAATTCAACTACTGTACCTGTATAATCGTTATTTTCTAAGGTAGAGGAATAATTACAATTCTTAAAATATACATCCCTTAGAGTAATATTATCTCCATCGACATAGAATCCTACATTATCCTGGCCGTAGGCTTTAATAATAGGTAATCCATTTGTACCAATGATAACATATGGAAGTGGGCCTCGGAATAGGTCATCCTCTCCTAAGGCAACTAAATAGTCATCGGTAGATAGAGTTTTTGTTGGGTAGGTTAAATTATGCTCATTAATAATATAACCATTTCCATAGAAATCCTTTTGAATATGAATACCTGCAATAAGCTCCTTAGAAATTTTATCCGAATTCTTTTCATTATATTGATCTATAAAATTCGTATTATATGTAGATTCAAAATGATATACCTCTTTATTAAAGCTATATTTCTTTGTTTTAGGATTATAATTACCAAATAATTCTGTTACCTCATCTATCTTAGTTAAATCTGAATTATAAGTATTATTAAATGATTCTAAATTGGCTTGTAGACATACGATCTTACCTGCATCGGATTTATTCGTACAATTTAATAAATCATTATAATTGTAAACATTATATCCATCCTCTATAACTTTAAAATCATATTCTTCCGTTTCAACGTAGCTTTCCTCTTTAGATTTATATCGAATATAAGCATCTCCACTAGATAATATAGTAACCTTACCGGTTAAAGCATTATATTCAACATTACTACTTGTTTCAATTGTAATATAATCCATTACATCGATAGGCTTTACCGTAACATCTAAATAGAAGCTTGCAGGAATTTCCTTCGTACCAAGAAAATCATATTCACCATAATAATCAAATCCTTCAATCGAATTTTGGCTTCTTAGTCTTTTTGTATTCATCGATACGACTCCACCCTCATAAATCTTTACATTGAAGGATTTCGATATATTACCACTAGAATTCGTAACACTGACAAGCACATTACCAATGCTTTCTAATACTAAATAATAATTTTTTCCATCAAAGCGGATGGATGCGTGAGCATCTTCTTTCTCATCTAAATTTTTAACTTCCCAGGTGAGTGTTGCATCCACATCCTCTTCTCCATCCGCTAAGATTGGTGTTGCATCAAGCAATACCTCACCCTCACTTAATGCATATGCCTCATTATTTTTATATTCCCAGGAAATATTTTGAATATCTGCCTTAACCTTTGTTACTAGGTATTCTGAGACCGCAAAGAAGGAAATAGCTAGGGCAAAAGGTAATATTAAGATTAGAAATAATGTTTTCTTTGACATGGCCTAATTCCTCGTTTCTAGTAGAATAAATAATTTATTTACCTTCTTAGAGAAGATAATAAAATATAGAATAGTAACCATTAAAATAACAACAAATGGAATTAAAAATGAAATATAGAATGGAAGACCTAAATAAGCAAGTAGGAACATGAAGCCAACAACCAATATTGGTAATAGAATAGAGATTAATTCAATTACTGCAGCTAAAGAAGTGCCTTCCTTACTTTTTCCTCTAAATTCTGTAGATACACAAATCATTTCCATTAATATTTGTAATACGAACGCAATCATGAATGCGAATACTCCATTTAAAATGGATAATTCCTTAAAGGAAACAAGCAGAACAACACTAACAAATAATGTTAGAAAGGATAGCATAAATGGCACAGCCATTTTAATCAATACTTGTTTTTTATAAGATATTGGAATAAGCTTACAAATCTTAATTCCGTTATAGCCCTCTCTATGCAATATAAAGCTTGAGGATGTATTGATAATTACACTAAATAAGGTAACAAAGATAATACCAATAATCGGTATGATGAATGTATACATCGATGTTAGGAATGTAAATACACCCGATTTAAATATAACATGTATAGCCTTAACAATTGCATAAGTTAATATAGGCTCCATAAATAATAATCCTGCAAAGGAAAATATGGAATTTGAAGAAAAGATAAGCTTTGCCTCTTTTTTAAGTAATGCTTTTGTAGGTGTATCCACCTTCTTAAATTTTTTATAGCTTCTATTTGTACTTTCCTTTTCATTCTTAATGAATCTCAAATAGAAATAGGAAGCTAAAAAGATACCTAATACGAATATTCCAAAAGCAATACATACTAAATAGATTAATGGTATAAAATTATTTTCAAATACTGGAGTAAAGAATCTTATAGGTATACAAAAATTACCAATAGTCTTTAATATATCTAAGGTTTCATTTGTAAATATTGTACTGATATTACCATCCTGTACTAATACCATAAAGATATTTAAGATATAGGAATATAGATAACAAAAGCCTACAATAATTAAAATAGAACCTAAGATTTGTAAAACAATATATTTTTGAAATAGGGTATGAAGCTTTTGTGCTCCTAATACCAAGATACAGGCAAAGCCTGTTTCAAAGAAGGCCATAAGCCAAGGATATAAGATACAGAAAATCATAATATATACGAAAGAATGTATATTCATTGCATAGCTAATTAATATAGGGAACGCAACAAAATAATTCAATAATACATTCTTACCATAGATAAATATAATTTTAGAGATGATATTATCCTTTGGTTTAATTGGCTTAGTTAGCATGATATTTGCATCCTCTATAGAGTAGATGCTTTTTCTTGCTTGTAAGGTCATTACCAATATTAAGAATATGCTAATTATGGATAGATAAATCATTAAGAAGGCTTCTTCTACTCCATTGTATGCTTGAAATTTCTTTGTAAGCATATGGAATAAATAAACCTCAATTACAATAAATCCAGCATAAATCAGTAGCTCTAATATTGTATTGATTAAGTTTTCTTTTTTGAATTTATAACCTAAGGAGGTTATATTCAATTCCTTTGTAATTAAGCTTTTTATCATTTCTAACCTCCATAAATCTCAGTTAGAACCTGATCAAGTTTACCCCTATATTCTTCATTTTCATCTAAATTGATACTCTTAAAAATGATACCATTATTAATAATATCAACACGATTACAAATCTTACCAATAAAATCTAGATTATGAGATGTGATTAAAATGGATTTACCATTTTTAACAAAATCAAGCATACATTTGATTAAATAATGATAAACCATGATATCTAAGCCTACGGTAGGCTCATCTAATATCCAAAGTATTGGATCATGAAGTAAGGAAGCAATTAAGCTTAATTTTTGTTTCATACCATGAGAATAACCCTTGATCTTTACAGATAGATCATTTTCAGTCAAATCAAAATTTGCCCTTAATTCTTCTACCTTGTTTGGAAAAACACTAGGTGAAACACCATAGACAGAGGCTATGAAGGATAAATATTCATAGCCCGTCATAGTTTCATAAAGGCATGGCTCAGAGGAGATGTATCCAAACCTCTTTTTGATTTCAATTGGATTTGATTCGATATTGCATCCATCAATATAGATTTCACCAGAATTATAATTCTTAGAACCAGTGACGCAATCTATTGTTGTGGATTTACCAATACCATTCTTTCCAATAAGACCTACAATTTGGCCTTTCCCTACAGTTACATTAATACCTTTTAGTACTTCCTTTGTCCCATAGGACTTATATAAATTTTTAATCTCTAAAATGTTTTTTACATCTTCCATGCCTTTCCTCCTTCATCAAATGAACCAATCCTTGTATTGCTCAATTAATTCAATAATGTATTCAAATGTGAAATAACCTTTCTCAACCGGAATCTTCAAATATTGTCCGACCTCAACAAATTGTTCATATGTCATATAATCCTTTAATTCCTCATATGTATATAATCCATATGTTTCAATGTCTTGCTGGAATGCATCCATATCATACCTTAGCTTGTCTCCCATAGTAATCCAATTATGGAAATTTGCTGGTGGCGCAACAGTTAACATATTATTTGCAATAGCGTTCGAATTACTACTTGATGTAATTGACCACGCTCCGGTAATCATTGTATCGTAATATGCATCAACTAAAGTTACTAATTCATATGAATTTGTATCTTCGTTATATTTTACGAATTTATGACCAATATATGATAGATAGTTTTCTTTTGTTGGATATACAAATTGATTCAAATCATAATTAAATATACCATGTTCACCAATTGTCTTTAATTCAGTGCCATCATCATAAATCATGTGTAGAACTTCGTATTCTCTTGTACCATGGTTAACTAAAATGACAATAGATTGTTCTTCAAATTCACCTGTAAAGAAATTATAAGAGATTATTCTATCATCTTTTGAGATTTCACTAATCTTTTTATGGGTACCATCAGCTAAAGTAATTATTGTATCATCTGTAAAGCATGAGTCACCAGTTGGTGTAATAACAACATCACCAACTCCGGTTACAGTATAAGTTGTATCACTTGTAGTTAAATCCGTTGTTGGGGTTGTGTTAGTTATAGTTGCCCCTCCATCACTTTGATTACCTTTGTAGGTATATTTAGCTTGGAAAGAACTTCCTTGTGTAATATATGCACTACCA
>NZ_JAXFPY010000116.1:0-2080 GCF_034179385.1 Anaeroplasma sp. | reverse complement strand
GTAAAGGATAAATCACCTAAAGCCTTAATTGATTGTTATGATATTTATATTAAGTATTCTAATGTAACAAATTCAAGTCTAACCATTATAGGTGGTGAAGCTTCAAAGGGCGAAAATGGTCATGATGCAGATACTAGTGATAGAGAGTATAAAAATGGCAAGAAGGGATATGATGCTACTTATACTATTCTTTGTAATTATATATCTATAAACAAATGTAACGTCAAAGTTATAGGCGGCACTGGTGGTGAAGGTGGAAACGGAGGAAAATCAACCTCAGGATTCCTTACAATGATAGCTAATTTTAAAAAAGGTGGAAACGGAGGTAATGGTGGTACCGGTGGTACTGCAGTTTACTGCAAAGATTACTTTATTTATGAATTAACTGTACTAGAAGCCGGAAAGGGTGGAAAGCCCGGTTCTGTAGGTAAAGGATTCAATGACGATACACAATGGTATGGTGATAAAGGCATAAATGGTTCTGATGGAAAGACCATAGTTGTAGAATAGAATTAAAGTTAAATCCGATAATGTGGGTTATACATGAGCTTACATATCGGATTTTTGTATTTATCCGAAAATTCATTTAAACGAATTGATATAATTTTATATTCACTTTTTTCTTAATATTCCTAATTTGCACAGTGTTGGTGAAAAATAAAAAAAGTGATATAATATATCCAGTCTAAAGAAAGGAAAATATGTGAATTTCTGAGAGCTGGTTAATACATATGACTTGGCGGTTGAAGGTTAACCGGCTCTCAGAAGTTCCTTCAGTCGCCGCCATGAAAACTAAATATAAAGATAACCATTGGGGAACATCAGTGAAGAAACTTCCTTGGGATGAAAGAGATAATATAACTCCTATTGAAGCATTAATGACTTCTACTATGAAAGAATGGTATGAAGCCAAGCATAGAGAAAGTTCGAAGGAAGAAATCGATTTAATTAATTCTATTGAGCCATTAGTTTGCCATCGATGTATGTCAAAATCTTTTATTAAATATGGTAAGGATGGCAATGGAATTAATAGATTCAAATGTAAAAATTGTGGATCAACTTTTAATAATTTAACTAATACTATATTTGATTCTCATAAGATACCAATTTCCGAATGGTTTGAATATTTAATACATTTATTTGAGTTTCATTCAATAAAGTCATCAAGTAGAGATAATAAAAATGCCAATTCCACTGGAAAATATTGGTTAACAAAGGTTTTTGAGGTACTAAAAGATTATCAAAAGGATATGGTGCTATCAGGTGATGTAATATTTGATGAAACTTTTTTTACTGTTAAACAATCTAATAGAAATTACAAAGATGGTAAAAAACTAAGAGGAATATCAAGAGATAAATTATGTGTAGCTGTAGCTACAGATGGATTTAGAACTGTAATACTTTGCGAGAACACAAGTAAGCCTTCAAGTAAAAGTACATTTGAAACAATGGGGACTCATATACAGAAAGGCTCAAAACTGATTCATGATGATGAACATTCACATCAAATACTAGTAAAAGAATTAGAACTTACAGAAGAATTTTGTAAATCAGCATATCAAGAATATTTAACAGATGCCGATAACCCGTTAACTCCAATAAATAAAATACATTCATATATAAAAAAGTTTATGAGGAACCATGAGGGCTTTTCTAGAGATAATTTACAAGATTGGATGAATCTAATTTCATTCATAATAAATGATCCAGAAAACAGGTATGACAAAATAAAAAAATTCCTTAAAATGGCACTTTCGTCACCAAAAAAAGTGAAATATAGGGATGTGATGTCAAAAAAATCGCACAGTTAAGCCGTTTGGTACCAACACTGTGCAAATTAGGAATTTAATAAATAAAAAATTATGTAAATTGTACGAGATATATGGCATTTTACAAGAAGTTGTATAATTCATATAAGACATTTGATGCTATAAAAGATATTTTTATAAAATTTTCAAAATCCTAAGCGAAAGGTTGTGCCGTTCGAATCACATCGGGAACGCCACTAAATAACAAAATCAGCCTCATTTTTAAGACTGATTTTTTACATATTGTTATTTTTTTTATTTAAATATAATAT